>JADGPZ010000108.1 GCA_017882165.1 Candidatus Kapaibacterium sp. | reverse complement strand
GAGCATGTTCAGCAGCGTAACGTGTGAGGTATTGTGGATGGTGAGGTTGTCGGTCGTGGGATTTGGCGCGATCGAAATCGGCGCATCGCTTGTCACGGCCACGCCGGCGCTCGCAAAATCGGAGAGTGGCCGCCGCCAGACGCCTGCGCCATCGGTCGCGGCCACAAGGTCAGTTGGCGTCGAGGCAATGACGAGTGCGTTAATTCCGGTGAGGCCAGTGCTCACTTCCGTCCAGCTGGTGCCATCGTTCGTCGAAAGAAAGACTCCGCGTGGGCTTGTCCCGGCGAAGAGGTTCGTGCCTCCCACGGCGAAGGAGGTAATGGACTGTTTGGTAAGCCCACTATTCATTGGCGTCCAGTTGCCGCCGTTATCGGTCGAACGAAACACACCGCCGCCCGACGTACCGGCAAATACATTCGAGCCTTTTATGGCAAGCGTAGAGACTTGGAAATTCGAGAGGCCATTATTGATCTCAATCCATGTCGCACCATTGTCGGTCGAACGGAAGATGCCGCCGCCGTTCGTACCGGCAAAGAGCATAGTTCTGTTCGCTGATATGACATTTACGTTCAGCGTAGTCAAGCCGGAATTCGTCGCTTGCCAACTGGCGCCATTATCCATGGAATGATAGATTCCACTACTCCGTGTCCCCGCGAAGAGATCGGCGCCGTTTGCAAAAAGCTTCTGGACGTAATCATTGGGCAATCCCGCGCCGGCAGCGGACCAGGTCGCACCGCGATCGGTCGAGCGGACATTTGCAGACCAATTACCTACTTGATCTCTCAGGGTGGCAAAGAGACTCGGGCCGCTCGCGGAGATAGCCGTAACGTCGAGTCCCAACAGTGTGTACGTCTGGTCCCGATCGATCTCCGCCCAATTTGCGCCATTATCGCCCGATCGAAAAATTCTTCCAGGAGAATAGTAGCTGTTGATATTATCCTCGAGCACGGCGCGCGTTCCTACAAACAGGTCAGACCCATTCACGGTCAGGGTGGTCACTTGTTGGACAGTCATGCCGCTATTCACAAGCTCCCACGTTGCTCCATTGTCAGTCGAACGATAGGCGCCACGCTCGGCCCCTATAAAAATACTCGCGCCAGTTCCGAAAACAGTTTGGATCTTCCTTCGAAAGAAATTAGTATCGAGTTCGGTCCAGGACTTGCCGTTATTGGTCGATCGAAAGGCGCCACTCATCGTTCCGGCAAAAATGTCCGTTCCATTCAGAGCCAATCCTTTAACAGAGGATTTCACTTTGCCCTGGAGCGTCCACGTTACTCCAAAATCCGAGGAAAAATAAATTCCAGTACTGTCCACATTCCCGTTATAAGACTCCGCAGCGAGGGTGGTGCCACTCGAGCGAAGATGCGATAACGAGCCGTATTTAGGAGCCACGACGTACCAACTCTTCCCGGTATCGTCCGACCGTTCGATGTCTTTTTCCCAGACGCTGGCGAACAGGGCCGTTCCGATTCGCGCGATGCTCGCGACCTCCGTTCCTTTTTTAACCAATGCCGTGTCGAGCTGCCAGCTTATTCCGTTGTCGGTCGTATAATAGAGACCATAGTCGGATGCGGCAAAGATTTTTCCGCCGACTTCGACGAATTCACTAATGTAATTCGCTTCAATCCCTGCATCTGCATGTGCCCAGCTGAGGCCATGATCGGTCGAACGATAGACGCCCCACTGGCCCGTATAAGAGCCATCGTAGGCGAATGCAAAAATGGTTGTGCCGCTCGAAAGAAGGGTCCGAATTCCGGCGGCAGGCAGACCACTCACCGGGGCCATCCAGGTCGTGCCGCTATCGGTCGAACGATAGACGCTCCCGGTGCTGCCCGTCGAACCGCTGTTGGCGAGACCCGCAAAGAGCGTCGTGCCGTCCGAGGCAAAGCAAAAGACCGACCCGCCAAACGGCCCATGACCCTGCACCCACTGCGCCCGAAGGCCGATTGCGAAGCAAAGCTGAAGTGTGATCGAAGCGATGAGGATGCGGTTTGCTTTCATAACTCTAAGCGATAGAATGTTGTAAGAACCCGAAAACTAAAAACCCGCCAGAAGGCAAAAGGTCACAGCCTTCCATATTTAAAACGCTCGAGGGTGCCTCCGGTTACAAAACAAAATTAAAGACTGGCTCAAACGTGCTGATTTCGAGGATAAATTTTGGCTGTTCATGAATAATCAAAGACCGAAACTGGCGGATGCTCAAATCAAAATTTGCTTGCCGTTCCAAACCATGAGAGCTAATGCTTCGTTTGTGGATCAACAATGCCAACGCTTTACCTAACAGGCTCTTCAGGCGCACTTGCGCAGTCTATTCGCGATCGCTTTATAGCGGAAGGATGGTCTGTGGGCGGATTTTCACAGCAGGTGGATGGATTCGTCCACGAGCGTTTCCGGTTCTTTGAAATAGATGCGACGAACGAAGAGAGTGTCGAGACTTCATTTAAGCAGGCTCGGGCAACAATTGGAGTACCGCGAGCATTGATCGCGACTGTGGGCGGCGTGCGTCCGTGGCAGAGTATCGAGGAGACCTCGCTGGATGATTTTCGATATCTGATCGATCTGAATTTCACGAGCTTCTTCCTCGCAGCGAAGCACGCGATGAAGCTTATGAGCGATCAGGGATCAATCATTTCGATCGGAGCTGAGGCGGCGCTCGAACCCACAGCCAAACGGGGAGCATACGCTGCATCGAAGTCGGCCGTTCTGGCGCTAACCCGTGTCCTTGCCGAGGAAGGAAAGTCTCGGGGCATCACGGCAAATGCAATTGTGCCGACGATCATCGACACCAAGGCAAACGAGGAATGGGGGAGTGCTGACGAGATTCCAAAATGGACCAAGCCAACGGATATTGCAGCACTCTGTTTCTTCCTCACGAGTCCGGAAGGCGGGGCCGTGAATGGTGCTGCAATACGAGTGCCGAACAAAATGTAACTTATTCATTATTATGAACTTACGAGATCGCATTAACGAGGATTTGAAGACCGCAATGAAGGCGGGCGATAAGATTAGGACTGAGACAATTCGCAGCCTTCGGGCTGGCATCATCGACTTCGAAAAGAGCGGCGCCGCGCGCGAAATGGCACCTGAGGACGAGATGAAGATTCTCACCGGAGCCGCCAAAAAGCGCCGCGAGGCTATCGAACTCTACGAGCAAAACAACCGGCCCGAACTTGCAGAAAAAGAGAAGGCTGAGCTTGCCGTCATCCTGGAATACCTGCCAAAGCAGATGACTCGCGAGGAAATCGCCGAGCGCATCTCGCAAATCATCGCCGAAACCGGCGCGGCCGGGCCGCAGGATGCGAACAAAGTGATGCCCGTCATCATGAAGGAAGTCAAGGGCAAAGCCGATGGCCGGCTGGTGCAGGAGATCGTCAAGGAGCGCCTCGCCGCCTTGGGAGCATAGCCTGCAATGATCCTCGACCTTGTCCTATTGTTGCTGCTTCTGCTGGCCGCCCTGAATGGCTGGCGCTCGGGCGCGATGTCGATGCTGCTGGCGGTAGTCGTGCTCGCTGCCGCGCTGATAGCTGGGGCGGCGCTCGGCTCCAAGGTCGGTGATATGCTGCATATCGGTCCCGATTGGCTCAGGCCAATCATCGGATTCCTGTTCACATTCGTGGTCGTGATGTTTCTCGGCAGTTGGATCAAACGTATCATGCGTCCCGCTCACGGGTTGCTTCGCGGGCTCGATGGTGTTGCGGGTTTGCTCCTCGGACTAATCCGCGGCGCGGTCGTCCTTAGTCTGCTGCTTGCGATGTTCAAGTTCATCCATTTTCCACCCGAGCGATGGAGTGAGCAATCGAGGCTTTATCCGAAGTTTGTCAGTGCCTCCGGATGGCTAACCGGCAAACTTACCCACTATGTAGAGCAACCCGCCCTCTGACGAACTGCCGAAATCAGCGCGGAATCGCCACTCAAATAGAGTTCTGAAGATTTATTTGTAACCGGAGGCACTCTCGAGCGTTTTAAATACGGAGGGTCATCCGTGAGATCATCGAGGATCTCATTCTGATGCGGCTTCTCGTTGAATAATTACATGCCGTGTCTTCTTGAATGCAGGATAAGGGAACGCCCCGGTTACCGAAGGGTGGTCGGGGCGAATTTTTTCAGGAGAGTGACATGAGCAATAGTTTGAGAAGTTGCGGTTTGATGATTTTCCGAGTCGCCGCCATCGCGTGCTTGGTGTGTGGGCTGGTGCTTCAGGGTGAGGGATTAGCTCGCGCGCAGGAAGCGTCTTCGCCTTCCGGACAAAATCTTGGTTTCTTGATTGGCCCCGTCGGAGGTGTCAACTTCACTGCCTACACGACAGACAAGTTTAATATAGCCAGTCCACCTTCAGAGATAATCGCTTTGAACGGCGATGGCTCTGGAGCATCCTTGGGAATCAATTTAGAGTTTCCACTCGCGAGCAACCTGCACCACTTCTTTATCGTTGAGGCTTTGCTCGATTCGAAGGCAGGGGATTTCATTAGCATCAATGGAATGGCCGCATATCCCGACACTCCTGTCACGAACATGACCGCCTTTGTCTCTGAATCTGCGTCACTCTTGTATCTTCTGCTTAACGTCGGCTACAAGTTCAACTTCGTTAGCGGGGAACAGCTCCCTGTTGGACTTGCTCTTCAGTTTTGCATGAGCCTTGGTCTGAATGTGGGATCCCACATTACAAAGACGGTGACATACTACACCACGTCCATAGGATTCCACGATCAGACCTTCGTTGAACCGATTGATGGTGTGCGAGCCGTTCGAATGGCGCTACGGCCAGAGTTGCTTTACGACATCCCACTCACATCCTCACTTCTTCTGACTCCAGGGGTTGGCTTCGACTATCCATTAACGCAAGTTGACCGTTCTCGGGCATGGATAGCAAACTCTGCTTATGCCGGGATCGCCCTTCACTTCGCCGTCGAACAATAGGGCGTGCAAGGCGAAAGGGGAAAGTGGACCCGAGGGGACTCGAACCCCTTACCTGTAGAATGCAAATCTACCGCTCTACCAGATGAGCTACGGGCCCTCCGAAAAAACTGTGGGCCCAGGTGGAGTTGAACCACCGACCTCCCGCTTATCAGGCGGACGCTCTAACCAACTGAGCTATGGGCCCCACAAAGTCTCTGAAAAAGGATGACGGATGAGGGATGAGGGATGAAAATCACTCCTCGTTTCCTACACCCTTATTTGAGGGCCAAGTTAACGGGTCATGCACTTTTCGCGTTCCCCCGGAGACCCTCTCGAATGCCGTAATTGCCTATTCTTGTAAAGATAACGCCTCGATCACCTCGGCAATGACATTGTCCCACGTGCCCGGTTGCTTCTGCCAGAAGAGCGACATCGCAGGATACCACTTCGTCTTTTGCTCACCGAGCACCCAGCGCCAGTCCGGCGTGTGCGAGAGCAGCGTCCAGACTTGCTTGCCCATCGCGCCGGCAAGATGGGCCGTCGAGGTATCGACCGAGATCACAAGATCGAGGTTCTCCACGATGGCCGCCGTGACACCGAAATCCGTCAGTTCGTCTCCGAGATCGATCACGTTCGGATGATTCGCTTTCTGCCCTTTCTGAAGACTGAAGAAAATCGTATCATCCTTGTGCGCCTCGACGATCGGCGCCAGAACGTCGAACGTCATCGAGCGAGTGCGGTCCTTTGGATTGCTCGGGTTTCCCGACCAAACAAGTCCGATGCGTCGCTGCTTCCGCCGCTTCACTTCACGCCCCCATGCAATGCCGGTCATGCGGTTCAGCTTGCCGCGCCACACGGCGGCTTCGGCTTCACGCGGCGCGAGATACGGCTTGAAAGGAGGGAGCGTTTCATACGTGAATCCAAGCACGGCCGGCACTGAGAGGAGCGGAATTTGCAAATCCGATCCCGGCAGCGCCTCGCTCCGGCTCCAGCGAACATTCGCGAACTTCATCGCGCCAGAACAGAGCCGATACAGATCCGGCTGGATGTCCACAACGATCTCGCAGTCCATCTTGGCAAGTTCGGTGATGTACCGGACGAACTGCAACGAATCGCCAAGACCTTGCTCGGCATGGACGAGCAGCGTCTCGCCACGCAGTGGCTCGCCGCCCCATTGCTCTTTGCGCGTGAAGCTGCGAAGCGGTTTCCATCCCGGCGTTCGGAATCGCCACTCATTCTCGCGAAAGCCACCCGCAAGATCGCCCTTGCTGAAGAGCACGGAAGCGAGATTGGCATGTGCCGCCGCGTACCCCGGGCTTTGTGCGATGACCCCGCGAAATGTCGCCTCGGCCTGATCCAACCGATGCGCGAAGTATTGAGATGCACCCTTGTTTGAAAGGACATCCACGGAGTTTGGCTGAATCGCCAGCGCCTTGTCGTAAGCCTCACAAGCTTCATCATAGCGGTAGAGCTGATGCAAAGCGAGTCCAAGGTTCAGGAAAGCGTCCGCCGAGTGCGGATCGAGTTCGCAAGCACGGCGGAGTGTGTGCTCGGCTTCGGCAAACTTTCCCTCGCCGATCTGGAGTCGCCCGAGATTGTAGAGCGCCGGCACATTGTCAGGCCTGAGGGAGAGTGCAATTCCTAACGACTCGCTTGCTTCATCTGCTCGGCCAAGCTCCGTGAGGGCAAGGCCGCGATTGTTCCAAAGACCGACGGCATTCCGGTCGATCGAAAGCCCTTTATCAATGAATGCGAGTGCCTGCGCGTGATCGCCCTCCCGCAGTGCGAGAACGGCGAGTTTATGGTACGCTACGACCTCCTCCGGATGCAGGTGGACGATCCGGGCGTAGCTGCGGCGCGCCATATCGAGCTTTCCACGCTGCTCGTACGCCTCGGCTATCTCAAACAGGTCTTTCGCGGTCATCAGGCAATGAAGTGATTGGATGATCGATCATCCGGTTCGTTCATGACGCTAAGACGCACCTCTTGGTTCAAGCAATTACAATCCTCCGCATGACCCCGGCTTCGCGAGCGTTTGTGCTTCATGAACTATCGCGAATCTGAACCGCTTTCGCTGATTTCATCCTGACAGCGCAAATCTTTTTGATGTTCGATTTTTGTTTGGAGTTCATGAACGGCCTGCGGTGAGGCAAGCCTTGCCATAAGACAATTGGTGCCCATAGTTAATCATGCAATATACGCCGCCAGAATACCGAATGCAAGAGCTTTCCAAGATTGCTCCAATGTTTTTCGTGAATTGTCTCCCTGACGAAGGGCACGATGACAGTGAGCGGTAGCCGCAGCCTTTAGGCTGCGCGGCTCCGTTGGCGAGCGCACTACAAATTGAACCACGCAGCCTAAAGGCTGCGGCTCCCGAAGACGCACGACATGGAAGCAGACCCGTGACCGAACTCTACTTCGCCACCACAAACCTTCGCATCGAAACCATCCCGCTCACGCCACGGGCACGGAGGTAATAGACACCACTCGGCCACGAACGGACATCGATTTCCGATTGATTAGACGTTGCGGAGTTGCGTTCGCGGAGGATGCCCAGCGCGTCCGTGATGTCGTAGGTCACACCGCCGCCGTTCCACCGCACAAGAAGCGAACTCGTGATCGGGTTCGGCGCAATGCTTGCGATTGACGGTTCGAATGTGCCGTCTTTCATAAAGCGGAGCAGCGTGGAATCGCCGCAGCCGGTGAGCGCGATGTTCACCACATTCGTCTGAAGCGAAAGCGAGACACAGCGAGAGTCTTCGTTGCTCAGCGTTGCGCCCGCAAGCGAAACCGATGTTTGCAGCGTATCCGCAAGATAGACAATGCACCTCAGCGTGCCAATTAGCGTCTCGCCATTCACCGTGAGATCGGTAGACTGTAGTGGCACGGTCTCCGTGCCTGCTGAATATGCGAGCGACCCAACAGTAATACCAGAGAGCGCCGGATTGAATGACAGCACGCGCAGCACAGTCGTATCGAGCGCGAACGGAAGCGTGATGGAAGTCGCACCGACAAGCGCGACATTGCCGGAGAGATAGACTGGAATGTCAATTGTGTCTCCAGCGCGAATCCTTAAAGAGGCAGCACCGACGTAAATCAGAACATTTGGTGGTGCTCCTCGAAAAAGCTGGAAGCGGAAGATCGAGTCGTAGGCAGGTCCTAACACTTCAACGGAAAACTGCTCGCCATTTGTATCTTTTGAACTGATGGAGATCCGAACGCCAAGCGATCCATTGGGGGCAATCGAATCAGGTAGGGTCGCATCTGCGGAGGGGGTTAGCGAATCGCTTCCCTTTAGAGAGGAGATGACGATTGTGTCGCACTGATTCTTGTTGACAAAATGAATGGTCGTATCAAAGGCTTCACAAGGCAACATGGTAGAGAATGTTGTGTCCGGCAAGAACCCCAGAACAAAGCTGGATGGGAGAACGCGGGCAGATAGCTGGATTATGCTGGTTGTTGCCTTTCCATTTGCGGAGATAAGGTGTACTGTCAGAGAATCGTGTAGAAGAGAAGCGGTGCGCGAACTGAAGGAAATCGGGATCGAGATGCTGTCGAGGCCCCTAATCCACAAGGGTAGCGAAATCGGCCCATAGCCGAATCGAGAGTCGAATGCAGAGTCGATGCTCGTTATTTCAACCGAGTCACAAGTGTTGTTGAAAAAGATTGTTTGGCCGCTCGCCGGTATGCAAGTTGAAAGTGTCCCAAAGTCGAATGAGGCAGGGTTCATCGTAGCAAGCGACTCGCGCGTCACGTGAATCTGGAAAATCGAATCGTAACCTAAGCCGGAAACGTGGACGGAAGCCTGGGCTCCGCCACTGTCTGCGGGAGTGCTCACTATCTTGATGCGCAAGGACCCATTAGGCGGAATCGTGTCAGGCAGGGGAGTTTCGTTCGTTATGCTTGTTAAACCGGATCCTTGCAAGTTCTGGGCGTACATCGTATCACACGGGTTCGCATTGATGAGGGAGATAATTGTATCGAGGATTACGCAAGGAGACAAGTTTGCAAAGTCGAAGGCGGGATTCGCGTGAAGGACTGGCTTGAAAGTCTTCGCAACAAGGGTTATGCGAATGCTCGTATCCACCTGGTTGAACTCATCGTCGGTGAAGTGATAGTGGATCGTCACATCGCGCGTCCCGTTCGTCTTTGGCTGAAGCGTGATGAACGATGTATCCGGCATCGGCTGGCACGTGCAATAGTGTGTGGAGTTCACTGAATACTCTGATGGATCGAGGCCGACGATGGAGATACTGTCAAATTTGCTATAAGAGCAACCAATGTTTAGGCTGTAAACTTGCAAAGAGTCGGGCTGACATGGATTATGCGCGAACGTATCGGTTCCGCTTTGAAAGTAATTATGATTCAACTCAAACTGAGGCGCCAGCGCGGCGACACTTAGCCTCCCATCGCCCCCATCTGTTGATTTCCAGAGACTGTCTGAGCCATCTCCAGCATAAATTATTGCTCCATAGCCTACAACGGACAGATTACGCCAGTCTGATATATAGTTATCAACTATCTTCTGATTAATGCTTATGACAAATTCGTGATCATCTATTTCAATAAATTCTGGCCCCCATTTCATCGAATTCGGGTAAGTTGTAGTATCCCACGTGTTTCCCCCATCCGTAGATCGCATAGGTCCTAAAAGAAATGCAAGTGAGCCATTAACAATATCAGCCTGTTCATTAGCATCGCTTACATACAGAGCACAATTATTTCCGGCTAACCATTGTCCAATTTCCCTGCCTGGCATTATAACTTTCCACGTCACGCCATAATCGTCGGATTCCTCGATGGAGGATTGATCCGTAGTATTACTGCTTCCGGGTGGGTAAAAAGTCCCAACGATTCTGTTGCAATGAGGGAAGCAAAAAAGTCCTTGCGGATCTTTGGCGAAATGGTGAGTTTCCCAGCTTCTACCATTATCTTTGGACACCCAAAGAGCGAATGAAATGGCATCATATGATTCGGCAAAAACAAGAGAGTCCTTATTGCCAAAAACATACGGCGAGATGACATCAAAATCTGAGGTTGAGGTAGTTATGGGGGGAAACACTTCGGTCCAGGATTTTCCATCATCCGTGGACATCGTGAGCTTTCCAAAAATATACTTCTTCGGCGGGTATCCAAACGCGAACACGGTTGTACCGGCTGAATATACCGAACAATATGGCGATTCATCGCTGGAAATTCTCTTCCAGGTTGAACCTGTATCGAATGTTTCGTAAACCCCTCTTGAACCGGCAGCATAGCCGTGGTTTATCGAAGTAAAATATAATTGTTTGATTCTGCAGTGGCTGGTATCGAAAAAGATTATTGGTTTCCAGTTGAGTGCTCCGTCAAGCGTTCGATTCAAATGGGAGGTTGAATCATCGAATTGTGGACTTTGCGAATTTGAATTATTGCTATAGATAAACCCTATCTGAGAATTTAAAAAATATGGAACCGGATCCTGTTGATCGTTAAGACTCGCAGGGTTCGTGTATTTCTTCCAATGCTGCCCCATCGCAGACGATGCGAGACTCAAGACCGCAAGCACGAGAAGGAGCCGCTTCATGCCATAAAGAACACACGCGGCGGGGGAAAGTTACAGGCTGGCTTATCGTAGTGGCATCTACAGCGGCGTATGAACATGAAGAGAACCAACACACGGGCAAAGACTAATTCGTAAAGAGCGAGGGCTGCACCACTTGTGCCTTCGCGAGCGCCCGCTGGAATTCCTCCCACGAGAGATCCAGCCGCTCCTGGACGCGGCCATAGATCAGCGCGGTGGGGATCATCCGGTCGCCATATTCTTTGCGGGCTTCGTGCAGGACGAGCAGCACCGTTCGCTCGACTTCGGTGAGGCCGTCGCGAACGTCCGGAATGTTATAGTATCGACTTGACATAGATAGAGCAGTCATCGTTGAAGCAGTGAAGAAACACAGAAAATATAGCCTCTTAGTTCTCTTGATCGCGGTTGCCGCATTAGTGTGGTACGCGAATTCGGACAAGAAAATGTCGCGCGTTGCCGGGCCAACGGTGCGCGAGTCTGTTGCTGCGCCCGAAGAGATTGGCGGATTTGGAGTCGAAGGCAAAGGCGGTGACCCGCAACTCAACCGGGAGAAGAACCGCTATACGACGCCGCTGGATGTCGTGGA
>JADGPZ010000107.1 GCA_017882165.1 Candidatus Kapaibacterium sp. | reverse complement strand
GTTCAATACGGATCCATTGTTTCGAAAAAGGGCCGAAGCTCTCCAAGACTCCGGCTGGCAGGCTCGCATCAAGACCACTTCACCTGACCCAAAACTCAATCCTACGGCAATAGTAGGAAAGATTGCCTGCGGAGAAAAGGTACAGGCGAGTAATACCCGGGTAGCTGAACTTCGCTCGCTGATTCCGAAACTCGCGGCGATTGCCATGGAGGGAACGGGTGTTGCCGTGAGTTGCGAATACGAGCATGTGCGGTTCATTGAAATACGCGGAGTTTCAGATTTTGCCGATGAGCTTAAGGATGACCGGTATCACAAATTTGCAGCAGATGTAGCGGCAGCGTTCGCAGCAGAACTGCTTTACAGCTATCCTCTTTCGGCATCTGCGGCAAATACAATCGTACCGGACCCCTCGGCTCTCAGCCGGAATATGCTCGGGGAGGAATATGACTATGGAATACGTATTGAAAGAGAGAGCCTGGTCGAGGAGGCCGTCAGCTTTTGTCAAGACGGCTCTGGCATGATCGTTGGGGTTCCAGGGGTTGGAAAAAGCCACTTGCTTCGTCGTGCATATCGAGCTCTCAAAGATGAAGAAGCCAAGGTATTCTATCTAGCGGTTGACCGGATTGCTTTAAACGAAGAACAGGGTTTAGAAGCCGCACTCGGGATCAATGACTCTTTTGTCGATTATCTACGCTCCATCTCGAATGACGGGAGCACCCCCGGTATTCTTATCGTGGATGGGTTCGATGCGGCACGCAATCAAGTTGCGCAAGATCGGTGGCTCGCGTTGGTTAGCTCGGTACGTCTGGCACTATCGGATACGTGGAACGTGGTCGTGGGTGTCAGGACGTATGATGCCCTTAAGTCTCAGCGGCTTCGTATACTTTTTCCCAACAATGGCACGCAGACATTTGATGGCTTGAACTGTCGGCACATACTCGTCCCGAAGCTCACTGACGTGGAGATCGACGAGGCGTTAGGTGCGATTCCAACGCTCTCCGCGCACTTTGAAAACGCATCCACATCCGTCAAAGACCTCTGTCAAATACCGTTTTATTTGAAATTGCTGGCGGATCTATCCGAGACTGCCCTTGGTCAGCTTAGCCAGATCCATACGGAGGTCGAATTGCTCGATCTCTTCTGGAAGAATCGAATTGAAGAAAATGAGCACGCCGTGCTGCTCTCCCTCGCACTAACAGCCCTAACAAAGCAACTTGTCTTATACAGGTTACTTGCACTAAACATCGACAAGGTTGTCGAGCGCATCGCCATCGAGCAGTGGGAGTTGCTGTTAAGCCACGATATTGTACGCCTTACTGGACCAGCTAAGAGTTCAATCGGATTCTCTCACAACATCTTTTTCGACTACGCCGTGAGTGTCTATGAAATAACCACCGACGTAGCGTTCGAGGATTATTGCCGAGATGAAGGGGCGTCGCTGTTCCTTCGGCCGAGCCTACTCTATTATGGGACCAGGCTTTGGCACGATCAACGAGAGAGATTCTGGAGCCTCTATTCCAACCTCGCCTCAGTTGATCAGAGAGATCTTCGAGCTTCAGTTGAGACCATCTATCCGGCGATCATCGTTCGGGAATCGCACCATCCTCAAGGTCTTGCCGAGGAGGTCTTTGGTCAACCCCGCCTTTTCCCAAACGGCATTGCCCTTATCTTGCAAGCACTCCAAGCAGAGTCGGCGATCCCATGCGACAATTGGGCGTCATTCTTGCTTGAGTGCGCAAAACGTCCTAGTGACTCTTTCGTGGGAAACCTGCTGTCACTTGCTACAGCACTCGGAGAGAAGGCGGGCGATATCGAGACGCTGAGGATTCTTGCTCAGGTAGGTGCATACCTATTTGATTGGCTCTGGCAACGATGGGACGTCGCGGGCTCGCAACAACAAGAATGGTTGGGAAGGCTATTGTCACGTGGCGCAATCAAACTCATTGCGAGCACATTCAGACAGAACCCGGAAGCCGGGCGCCTTCGCATTTTGATGGTAATCGAGAGGGTAGGCACTCCTGGATTCCCAATTGACTTTCTCTATATCATCGTTAGTTCAATTCAGACGATATGGGAGGTTGACTCTGATCTTGCTCGAATCATTTATGCAAGAGTCTTCGGCTACTCGGAATCGAGCGACGAAAGGGTTAGCATGGGCGGACCCGTACTCAACCTTGTAACCAACCGCCGACAAGAATACTCGGGGTGTAAGTGGGCACTCGCTGAGAGCTTCGAAAAGATCGTGGCATCTGGAGACATAAGCACCATCGAAGTTGGAATTTCAGCTGTCAACGCTTATGTCATAGAGAGCCACGTGCAACCATATTTGCGCGACGGCTTTCGACTCGAAGATTTGCCACGCGGCTTCACGTTTCGTGGTGTAGAGGCATTCTACATCGAAGACGGCAGTTCGATCTGGGATCAAGACAGCCACATTGAAGACGGGCAACGTATTGCCAAAAGCCTCTTTATTGCAATCTCTAAACAAGAAGGTGACTCCACTTTTAGGGAAATGGCATTGGATTCGATCGCTCGCTTTGGTCATGTTGGCGTTCTATGGCGCTCCCTCTTGATCCTTGGTGAGCAGCAGCCCGATACTTTTGGAAAGGACATTTGGGAACTGGCTATGGTCAGACCAATCCAATTGGGGCTTGATACACATCTTCCACTCATTCGATACCTCACCCGTTGCTTTGCCCTTTTGGAGGAACATCAAAGGCTTTCAATTCAGCATAGCCTACTTGAACTACTCTCCGCAGAGGGTGATAGATACACTCCGGATCTTATTTCGCGCCGCGTGCCCGAGCTAATTGGGGCAATACCCGGAGACTTGCTGACACTCGTTGAACTGAGGGCCATCATGGCCGCTAATTCTAACCTTGAACTACCAACTGAGGAGCCTGTTTCTTTCGAGTCGTATTCTGGGCCTTATACGGAGGAACACTGGTTATCAGATGAAGGAGTTGATGTAGAGGATGCTGAAGTTCAGCGGCTCTTGACAGAATCTGCTCCACTTGAACCGTTCGAGCGTCAATGGATGAATGCCGTGCCACAACCTGAGGATCGATCCGCGATCTTAGCACCTCTCGCGTCTGTGTGGAGTGAGGTCGAAATGCTCGTGGCTCAGGATGCAATGGAGGGGAGCATGGTCACCAAGTGCACTGCCGTCGCTGCGAAGCTTGCGGAGATGGATGATGTAGTCAACCATTCGAGTTACGAACTGCTAAGAAGGATTCTTATTGTTTCTTCGGCACACCGGCTTCCTATTCCGCATCCAGAGAACGACACTTCCAACTTCCCGACATGGTCCAGTTCTCCAAGGCTGGAGGCAGCACGCGGTATAAGCTGCCTTTTATCAAAGGTCACCGATCCCACACTATATCACATTTACGTTGGTCTTTTGAGTGATTTGGATGGGTCCGTTAGAATCCATGCACTATGGGGTTTAGCCCGAGTTTTGCAGAATCCAGATTATCATTCGGGGATTCCCGGCCTTGTTCTCTCGTTGGCGACCTCTGAGCGATACCCTGCTGCGAAAGCCGTTATTTCTGATTTTGTTGGTGCATTATTGAGGGGGGAGACATACGAGGGAGCTTTGCAGATCCTGCGCGCAATCGTTGACAATGAATTGTCTGGGACACATCAGCGAGAAGAGCGGATGAGCAAATCTTCAATCAATTTGATTGTATGGCTTTCAATAGCGAAGCAAAACCCTTGGGCGATTGCCATGGTTGAAAGGATGATTCAAGATGAGAGCCTGAATAAAGAATTGCGAACGGCGACGTTTATGCTCTTTCGGTATGTGTCGATTGTTACGTTAGCCTCAAACGAAAACATAGCTGGGATCGAGAGGTGCATCGATTGGATCATCCGAATTGTCGAGATGATGAACAGTAGGATGTCGCAGTTTCTGACCTCAGGTTCGGCGGATTCGAATTACGCGCAGCGTGTTTTTCCCGTGATTGATGAGGTGGCCACGCGATTGTACTTCAACTCGGGTGCGTACGAATCGAGTGCCGAACATACATTAGCCGAGGTGCATCCTGAGATTCAAAGGCAGTTTTACTCCCTGATTCGTCCGATTCTCGAACGGCTTGTGAGACCTGGTGGAAGTGAGAGCGAAAAGAAAGTAATTCTCGCGCAATCGGCGCACCACCTGATGCAGACTCTCAATGCTCTCTTGCAGTACGATGTTCCAGGTGTGCTCGATTTGATGTCTGATCTTGTCAGGATCAGTAAGCAAACTGGCTACACTTTCGATTCTCTTGCAATGTCAGAACTAACCAAATTGGTCGAAACACTCTTGGCCGATCACCGTGTCCTGATACGGGAGGGAAAGCCCCTCAGAGATTTACTTGATATTCTCGACTGCTTTGAGCAATCAGGAAATCCGGAGGTACAAAGGCTTGTGTGGCGGCTTGAAGATGTATTCAGGTAGATTCACTTCCCGTCGTTCTCCGGCAATTGCGGCATGAGGAGAATAAGCATGCTCATCGCTGAGTTAACGTATCGAATTCTTTGGGTAAGATAACATTGGGTGGTACGTTCTGGAAGAGCGGGGCGACATGCCGTGCATTGTAGCCAGCGAGTCCGCAGCCGATCTTGGTGACGAGAAACGTAAGTTGCGGAGATTTTCGCGCGTGGGCGAGGAAGCGAGCGACGTGGCGGCCGATCGCGGCAACGGGCAGCGTGGCGAGATGAGAGTCTTTCGTTGGGATGGCATAGGAGCGTCCCTGCATTCCTTCGCCGATGCCGTAGCGTGCGCCGAACTTATCGACTGCGGTCTTGGCGGCTCCTGCACCATGCCGTCCGGCGCGATTGGAGCCGAACACGAAGATCTCGCCAACGGCGAGCGTTTCGATGCGATCGGGGGAGTATCGTTGTTCCATTGTCGCGGATAGAATTAAATCCGGCAGTCATCTGGTCGCTTCGCAGCGCCAAACGACTGCCGGGTTTTCGCATTATTCGGGCAGCACTTCATGCTGCCTGTGCATACTCACGGGGAGCATCGGCGGGTTTCCATGCGAGATGCAGGTGGCCGAGATCGTCAGTGACGGTGCCAGGTCGATACGTGAACTCGTTCAGCACGACTTCGGCTTTTGGGGCAACGCGGATTGCGTCGCAGATAAGGTCGATCGCTGGCGCGTCGAATGCGTCATCAAATACGAGGTGGAATGCGTGTCCGGTTCCGCAGAGAATACCCGCGAGGCGCGTGTGTGCGGGTAGCTCGTTCAATCGCGGTTCTCGGATGCGTCCGTCTTTCTCCATGCGGACCGATTCATCGGTGTGGAGGAAGAGCGGTCCGATGCGAATGAGCGCGGCGAGCGCGAGCACGGTCGCGCTGGCGGGTCGGGTGACGATGGCTTTCGATTCCGACGCCGAAGCGGCGTCACTGTTGCTGCGTTTGAATATGTGTTTCATGTGCGTGTGTATGAGTTAGTGAGTGATTCAGTAATGATAGTCCTTAGCCGGACGGCGGAATTTCACTTGTGACAAGTGATTGTTGACTGGGCGGACCCCGAGTTCAAGTTTCGCGTCCTTGCGTTTTAGGACAAGCCCTTCATACATATTGATCGCGGTCACTCGCTCGAAGAGATCCACGAATTCGGTTTCGAATGCCTTGACCACGAACAGGCCGGCAAATTGCCGCGAAGTATGAATCCGTCGTACTTTTCGCTTGCGTAAAGCTCCCGGAGCATGGTGTGCCGATCCTGGAAGCTGTACTCTCCTAAGTGCAGCCCATCCGAAACGAGGATGTCGAAGAGGACGAGACTGCCGTTCATGTTCTGGCCGTCTGCATTACGCTTGCCCTTCGCCATGAACTCGCCAACCAGTACGCACCAGCTGTTGCCGGTGTGTAGCTGGCGGGCTATGGTATCGAGTGCGCGGGTATCTTTCGAGAACGGTTTGTTGTGCCGGTCCCGAACGATCGTCTCGGTGCCGTCCGTGAAAATGACGGCGCAATCGCCGTCCAGTTTTGGCTCGGCGATATACTTCCCGTTGTCGTAGTCTGGTAGGAACCGGGGATGGACCGCGTTCTCTGGCCGGGGTGGAAAGAGATACGGTGGTTGTTTGGTGTAGGAAATGGTCGGTGTCATTAGAATGCTGGTTTGAAGTTTAAGTTTGTCGGCGGACTCATCCGATAGAACGGGCCGTGCGTGTCGAGGTAGTGTCCGACAAGCATTGACTTGGCGACGGTGCGTGAAGGGACGGAAGAAACGATGTCGTGAAGTTCATCTTCCCAGTCCCTTACGTCCTGCCAGTGGTAATCACCATAAAAAGCATACATGCAACCCATGATGAATAGATCGAAAGGCTCACCGGACCGGACCAGGTAGCTTCGACGCTGCTCTTTCGCTATCCGAGTGCCGAACACATAGCGGATCGCGTCCTGCCGCGAGAGGCGCGCGCCTTGAGCTATCTCTCGGAGCAAATATTTCCTGGGTGACTTCGGGCTTTCTGATAGTATTTCATTCCATGCGGCTGCTTCTTGGCGAGACTTGCTGAGTGGCTTTGCCTCGACAAGTGGCCGCATCGACTCGCGGAATTGTGCCTCTTGGAAGATGTTCATATTCAGTCGAAAAGTCCGAGTGATTGTTCCTTGTCGCGCCGCATCCAACGATCCTGGACGGCGCTCCACAAGTGGAAGAGCCGCTCCGCGAAGTCTTCAAGCGATTCGAATGGCTTCGATGGAAGGGAAGGGATATTGAAGCCCTGCCGGCTCGGCAAAACAGGGTTGTGAAAATGATTGTAGCGAAAGGTCACGCAAAAGCTTGATGAAGCCAATTAACAACAACTACCAGATTTTCAGACAACAATGACGGCGTCGGCTTCTGGCTCGATTACAGTTCCGATTTTGGTAGTCGATGGACGGTGCTCGGGGTTGTCTGATCTGAGGACGGCTTTCAGCATGGGAAACGTGAGAAGCCGTTTGGATAGCTTACCGTGCTACCTTACCACGGCAATAATGTCAAGCGTTGAAGGCTCTTAAAATACCAGAAGTTGTGCATGGATTGGTTTCTATAGAACGTAAACCTCAACCACGTTCATCGATCAACCTGGAATCAATGCTCAAAAGAGTCGTAAATCGACGCGAATTAGGCGGTATTTAACGAAAGAATGGATCCAAATACCATCGGGCCCGATCCGTGCATGACTCCTTGGACCTTTGCTGAACGGACGCATGGCAAAGTTGTCAATTATGATCCAACAAGAAGACATTGCTGAAGCTGGTTTCACCAAAACTGCTTTCCGTTAATCACACCACCCCACCACCTCCTTAAGGAGTGGTGGGGTGGTGTGATCGAAAGGGAAACGCCCTGCACGAAAATGAAGCGATAGGGATGGTGCGAGACGACCTTGATGTTCAAAATGATTCAGTGCCCATCGTGGGCGATGGCATCGAGAAGTCTGTTCACCGCTTCATGGGGGTTGTAACGACGACAGAAACGGTTCGCGAGTAGAAGCGACCCTCCGGCAAGGAGTTATCATAGAGAAGAACGGATCGTCCGAGCCCCTTCATGTCAGTTGCATTGACTCCAATCGCGTGTTCGGTCGCGTGAGCGCGAAGTTCCGAGAGTTGCTGATTGTAGTCATCCGAACCGATGCGATCGGTATAACCGAAGATGTCGGTCCTGGAATCGTCCGAGATCCTGCTCTTTACGAAATCGGCAATTCTGCGATTGCTCGCGTTGAGTTCACTTCGATCGAAATCAAATAGAATCAGGCTATACCGCGAAATGATCGTGTCGATCGAACCTTCTTTATGCTTGTTAATCAACGTATAGTGATGCACGGGAATCGGGACTTCGTTCGACTCCGCCGTTTGGTTAATGTTGTTCGTCGCTTCGAGCACGGCTTGAATGGTATCGAGCCGTCCTAACATGGATTCCGACTCCTTTTGAAGGTCCCAATCGAGATGAGAAGGCAACGATCCCTTGCCCGTGAAGTCTTTGAGCTTTCGCGTGTTTTCACCCGTGGAAATATCCCACTCGGTCACTTCATTGTTCCTGGGACTCGACGGCAAGAATCGAAGGATCGCGGGTTTCGGAATGTGTGCGGTGTCTCGCGTGAGGATCGGCTCGACGACGGGCCACAATTCGGAATAGATTTCCACGCGGCGATTCTCTTCAGCGCCATCCGAGTCATCGACGGGCGACGGGCGCAGCGGCAAATCGCGCGCCTCCACCTTCATGCGCCCGGCTTCGACACCCCATACATCGCGCAAATAGCCAAAGACGGCGAGCGCACGAGACCGAGAAAGGCTTTTGCTCCCCGGCAAGCGCCCAAGTTCTATTCCATCATTGCAACCTACGATCGTAATCTTCCCCGTGGGAATCTCCCGAAGCCGTTGACCGATCACGTTCAGGATCTCGTAATAAAGCTGAAGTGTCGGGAGATCATTGAACGAATGAAAATTATAGGCCTTCACATCCTGCGTAGTCATCGCGTGATAGCGCAAAGGAATGACCGCCGATCCTTTGTCGAAGAAGAGATAATTGAGCAATGGGCGGTACTGAATTCGGATATAGTCTTCAACGACCAATCGTTCCATTGGTTGCGTGGAAGCGAATGAATCAACCGTGGCTGCAGCAAGCCCCACCGCCGCAAGGCTAACTGAAAAAGAAGGCGGCGGAGCGGGTGGGGGTGGCTGTGGAATCGCAACCGGCTGTGGCAGCGTGGGCGCTTGCGCCAGTTGCGGAGCGGGAGGCAATGATGCAGGCGGTTCTGATTTGAGATGATATTCGAAGAGCACGCCAGCCGAGACCGAACTGGCACGCCAGTTCATGCCACTTACGAGGGGCGTTAGCCCCCACGTATAGAATGCTTCCGGCAACGCAAAGAGGGTCTGGGACACGTTCAGAGGAAGCGAATATTGCACTCCGACACCAAGTCCAAAATAAAACTTAGAAGCCAGCGGCGTCGCGCCGGAGTATACATTGCGCGTGCGCATCCCATTGGTGAAAGTGCCGGTGTTCGCCGGTTGGACCAGCGTCTCGCGCTCGCTGAAATTATTGTACGCAATATATCCGATGGTTGGGCCTATGAGAATTCGTGTCCGAGAAAAAATCTGATAGTCCGCCATCGGTGTTACGGCGATCATGCCAGCGCTGGCGTCGACGGCGTGTTCGAATTCTCCAATCGTCACCTTCCCCTTCACCAGCACGGTGTCCGTTTCATTGGTACGCAGCGCTGCGTTGAGCATACTATATCCAAGGCGAAGGTCGAGTGAGAGCGGAGCGGAAGCGAAGAGGTGGTATGAACCTCCAATGCCGAATCCCGGTCCGGTCCCATTCTCGAATCGCGGGCAACAACTCGGAACGCCTGGAAGTGTTTGGAAATTAGCGGAATGGATGTTAATCCCGCCATGGACAAACGCACCAAACTCAGCGGGCGCTTCACTGGTCGCTGGCACGACCCGATTCGGCAACGGAATGTTGTCGGCATTCTGCGCCTGCAAATCGGTAGTCCATAGCAAGGGAAGGATCAAGATCAGACCTTCCATCGCCGTTCGATAAACCGATGGAAGGGCCAGCGCCCAGGCGCCCGCCCACGCTTGACGCGCCGACGCTTGACGGCTAATGGTACACCTCCATTCGTGTACTGAAGACCTGGCTCGGGGTCCGAAGAACGATAGTGTAAACGCCGGTAGGTAACGCTCTGGCATTCACGACGGCGCGATACGATCCGGGTTCCGCATTGCCGCTGACGAGGACTGTCGCGGTGCGGCCAAGCATATCGACGATCCTGAGCGAGGTCTCGCCCGGTTCGGCGAGTGAATACTCCAAGACACCAATATCACCGATCGGGTTTGGAATGATGGAGTGAAGAAGCACCCGCCCATCTTCACTGAAATACCTGTTTCCACCGGCGGGACATACGCCGAGCAATGTGAAGTGGCCCGAATCCAGCTTCGTTATGATCGGCGTACTGCCGCTCCAAATGACTGTGTCGATGGAAATGGGCGTCTCGGAGGTATCCCCAAGTGCGGCAATGAACTCGATTTGGTCCACGGGGTTAGCGGAAAGTTGGTTGGAGATTGTGGCGTGTCTTGTCAGGCTCCGTTCGTCGCCAGCAACCGAGGAAATGGCACTTGGGTCCACAATCCCAAGCAAGGACCGATTGAATCGGATGGTATAGGTGAAATCGACGCCGCTTGTTAGACCGTGAGACGCGACAAGCGTAAGGGGAAGCGTGACGTGATTACCGGAATACGCCTGAATCGACCCAAGTGATAACTCCACACTACCCGCCTCCGGCGTAAATGGAATCGGGTCGGAAGAACTACTACACCCATGAACATCGGCAATGGTAACCACATACGATCCTGCTGAATCGGCCGTGATGCTTTGTGTGGTATCTTGCGGGATCAATATCCCATTCCGTCGCCATGAGTAACGCGATGCGGATGTGGATGTGAGGAGTTGTCCCACAACGGAAATCACCGGCTTCGGCGGCGCGGGGAATACTGTCACTGTCGTCGATTGTGAAGTCCCCGAACAACCGCTCGCGGCTGTTACATCCACCGTGAATATTCCAGCCTGCCCGGTCGTGAGGGTTTCGGAAGAATCGTTGCGGATCGCCGTCCCGTCTTTCGACCATCGATAACTTGCATACCCGGCGCCAGCATCGAGCGTGACACTATCGCCCTCGCAGAAGGCAAGCGCGCCACTTGGCGTTACGAGCGGCGTGAGGTGGGCGTCAATTGTGACTGGCAGAGAGGCCGTGCCGGTGCAACCGTCGGAAGTCACCGCGACCTCGATCGTCCCGGTAGCTGCAGTGCCCCACTGTATGGTGATGGAGTCAGTCCCTTGTCCAGTAGTAATCGAGCCGAGACTGGCAGGATTCGTCTGCCACAGCACCGTACTTCCGGCTGGGGAGTGAATCCGGTAACCAGCAATACCACCGATGCAATTGGAGGATGGGCCGGCGATTGAGACGCTTGGCACTGGTTTGACCGTGACTGTCACCGGCGCTGACGACGTGTCGCAACCGGCATCGTTTGTTGCATTCACAGTAAATGAGCCGCTGGTCTTCACGACGATCGTTTGCGTCGTGTC
>JADGPZ010000106.1 GCA_017882165.1 Candidatus Kapaibacterium sp. | reverse complement strand
AATTTGCAGTTGAGCGATATCAAAATTGATACACTGACGCTCTATCCGAGCTACGTTCTGCAGACCGACGTCCTTGTCACGCTGAATCAGTCCATATCGGATTCTATCGTGATCCGTTACGCGATTCTTCAGGATAACATCAAGGACACGTTCTGCATGACGAACCCGAAGACCGTGAACGATGTGGTCCGCTGGATTACGCGTAACGACACCGGCACTTATTGTGTGTTCTTGCCGGGATCGTCTGCCGGAGCATCGCAGCATATCATTTGCCGACAAGAGATTAACGGCCCGAATTCGGCCTCGGAGGTGCCGTGGATTTTTTCGAGGTTGCGGCTCATCGGGTTTCTCGAAGAGAATCCGCGCGGCGATTTTCACGTCGTCAACGCGGCAACCCTGAAGGCGGGACTGACTGGTATCGCCGCGCCACCGCCATCAATCTACCTGAACAACAAGGCGCTCGATGGCCAGACCTACTTTGCACCGCTACCCCTCGGGATTACTTACTCCGGAACGAGCATTCCCTCGGTAGACGGTTTCTATTCCCTCGACAATGGCGCGACATGGGTGCAATACGACACGAATTCTCCAGGGAATGCAGGCTGGCCCTACTCATATGATACCTGGAATATCCCGAGCGATCTTTCGAGCACGCAAGCCAAAGTGAAGCTTGTCATCCATGGGACGAACATCACGGCCGTTGAGAGTGGGACGTTCACCATCATTCGTGGATCGAGTGTCAGTTGGGTTCGTCCGGTCTTCGGTGAGAAGGATACGGCGAATGCGCTGAGCCATTTCGCGCTTCAGTGGTCCAAGTTTGCAGTCGATAGTGTCAGCTTGCAGTATCAAGTGCAGTTCGGTGGCCAGTGGGGTGCTTGGCATCCAATTCCGCTCGCGAAGAATTTGACAGCATCCTCGTTTGACTGGATCCTCCCGGACACGGTTGCGTATGTACAAGTGAGGCTCCTTCCGGATACGAAGGCTGAAAGCAATGGAGCGACGTCTCAGCTTGGCGGCATGATTGTGATTCAGCGATCCGTCCTTCCGCCGCAGGGTGTTGCGCCAGAAGCCCCCGCGCCTCTCTTCGCCATCCAGGATGTCTATCCGAATCCTGTTACCGGTGGCGATATGTACGTGCGGTACACGCTCTCGAAGCCGTGCGATCTCCAGTTTGAAGTGATGGACCTGCTGGGACATCTTCTTATCCTCGATCGAAGCTCTGTTATCGAGATCGGCCAGTATCGACTGAATACGTCCGCACTGCCGAATGGCTCGTACATCGTCCGTATCTCGGATGGACAGCACACCGCTTCGAAGCGGATGGAAATCCTCAGATAACCAACATCGTCATCCTGAGCGAAGCAAGCCGTAGCGAGCGGGCATCGCCCACGATGCGGCTTGCGAAGTCGAAGGATCTCTTCTGGGTAATCCGCGAGAGATCCTTCGACTCCACTCATCATGGGCGATGCCGTTTCGTCGAACTCTTCTCAGGATGACACAGTCAAGGAATGAATGATCGTCTGCTTCAGATTCTCTCCGAGCGGCCCGACTTCACGGTCGTGGGCGATGACAAGAAGTCGCTCGACCGCTTCGTCGAATATCTCGATCGCGGTTCGCTTTTTATGACGGGCTTCGAACCGGGTGATGACCCGGCCTTTCTCTTTACCAACGACGCGCAAGTTTATCGCTTCCCGATGTCGGAGATTCGGGAGTACATCGCGCAGATGAAACGAGGCGAAGCGATTGATTGGGAGCGCGTACCGTACGCGATTAAAACCGAACGTACGTCTTGAAGCTCACATCTGTGACCGAAGTCTTTCCCTGTTGTCCCAATCCGAATGCTGCACCATAAGCAAGGCTGAAGCCAAGTCCATGCAACTCGCCGAGGGGTTCGCAGGCCAAGCCAACCTGAGCCGATAGCAGAGATGCGGTGCCGACGCCGCCGACCGGAACCGGGTCTTTCGTCCACGCGCCGTAAAACGCAGCGGAAACAAGCGGCTCCAGCCAGCCATTGAAGAACTTAGCCGGGAGCCACGTCAGTTGAAGTCCCAATGATCGTGGTGCAGAGCTAATTTGGGAGATGATTGTCGGAGTTGGATAACCAGAGAGATACGGCGCCGAGGCATACTGAAGCCCGAATGATACATCGAACGCCAGCGACGGTTTGTTCGACTCGATGCCGAAAAAGATGTTGTCGCCGGCGCTCGTGCCCATCCCAATTCCGACGCGGCCGTGAATATCGGCGATTGTCCGCTGCTTGTTCGCATCGACGATATTCTTCAGATCGACATTCTCCCGCTTGGTCAGATCCACGGTCGCATTGAGCCGTTCGTTGGCGACCTGCTCTTTGTAGAGATCGTTGTGCATCTGGGCCAATAGTGCCTGCCAGTTCTCCTTCTTGCCGCCGACCTTGAGCGTGTCGTTCGGAGCGAGCAGGTTCGTCCGGGCGATGATCACGGGAGTCGTTTTGTGAAACTCCGCGATGGTGTCAAAAACGATTGTGCCAGTTGTGACGTCGTGGGCCGTGTAGCGATACTTGTACGGTCCGTCGGCGTACTTGCGCATGTCGAGTTCGGCCAGATAATCTGCCGGTTGCCGCAACGTATCGACGATGGTAAGCCCATTCGTGGTATCCACAACGCTGAGCAGCGTCACGTTCACTTTGCAGGTGCGAGCCACCGAGTAAGGAATCGAAAGCCGCGACGAAATATCGGAGATGGTCTGCTTGCCCAACGAGAAATGCAGCCGCTCGCTATTGATGATGATATGCTCTTCGATAAAGCGCGCAAAATCATCGTAGAAATCCAGCACCTGCCCATTTTCGAGTTGGACGATCGTCACGCCCTTGGCGAGCATTCCTCCGGCCAAGCGCAACGGCACAGGCTCGTCAATTTTGGCCGTAAACGTTTTGCCGAATTGTTCAAAGCGAATTTGAGGTGCGTCCGTATGGTTGGACTCGATCGCCCGCTCGATTACAACATAGTATCGCAGTGAATCCGGGTGGCCTGGGTAGGGAAGCGGCAGGATGCCGAGATTGACAATGTAGGAGGCCTCATCGCCCGAAAGCGCCGTCGTGAGACTGCTTACGACCGGTAGTGCGAGCGGCGTGCGCGCGGAGCCAACATAGTACATGACCGATTGCCCACGCTCGACGTTGCGCGAGGTGTCCAGCCCTGTTGTTTGGTGGTTGTAATAGCGGGGCTGGAGATGAAAGCTCGCCTCATAGAGGACATCGTGCGCGCTTGTACTCAAGCGCGCGTAGTCCGCAGATGTCTTGACCAATTCTGGCCGCGCGAGCGGACCAAACGATTTCCACTCCTCATCAATCCGCGACTGCATCAGACTTTCGATGGTCTCGTCGGAGGCAGCATCGTTTTGTTGGTCGAACTTCTGCAGCTTCTCCGGCAGCGCGGTGGTAACATGCGCGTTCTGCGCGAAGGCAGGAGAAATCCAAAGGACTGAAATGACAAAAAGGACGATGCAAGAAGTATTGCACCGTCCACTCATCTCAGTTACTTTGGCTAATGGACTCACGCTGTCGTTAACCCTCTGTGTTTAGAGTCTGTCGTCCCTCGTAACAACGACCTCTCGCTTCTCTGTCGCATTCAGCATCTTTGCAAAACGCTTCGAGCCCATAAGTTCGGCCGGGTCCGGCGCTTCCGTCTTGGGGGCCGTTGGCGAAGCTGCCGGTGCATTCTGAGCAAGGCTCGCTGATGCGGCAGGCTGAGTAGTCATCCTGGACTGCGTGGAGCGGACGGCGCGTACTTTCTCCCAGTGGTCTGCATCGACCGGTTTCGGTGCTACTGCCGCAATCTGCGCTGGCGCGGATTGCTCAACTGGTGCGGCCGTTTGTTTTTCCGGTACTGCCGTCGGGTTTGTCGGCGTATTAACTGCTACTGGCTGCTCGGTCGTTCGCGTGACGAACCATGTGGTTCCAATCGCGAGCAGCAATGCCAACAGTGCGAGGCTGGGTCGCAGCGAATAGTTCTTGATCCGTCGCGTGACGAGATTCGTGCGAACGAGCGGCGCATCTTCCGCTAAGCGGATGTCCGCGAAAGTAACGCGCTCAGCGGGTGTCATCACCTTCAGCACCTGCTCGATGCGCGCGCGCGCCTTGCGATCGAGGCTTTCGGAAAGTTGGAACCGTGCATCCTCGCTGGAAGCGCGAATGGCGCCGCGCATCAGCAAGTGCTCGTGCATCAGTGTGCGCGCGTCCTCGCTCACGGCCAGCCGGCCAAAGAGGACGGATTCGAGCTCCTTGCGGTGCAGTTCGCCGTCCAAATATTGTACGATCAGCTCCTCAGTGGTGGTCGCTGAGTGCTCGTTTACGTTCGGTTGTCCAGTCGGGGGCTTATTCATTATCGTTCGATTCTTAGGTAAACTTTTATGCGTCCTCGCCGAGTAATTCGCCGGCCTGATCGCCGAGGATCGGCAGCAGCATCTTACGTAGGCGCGACTTCGCGCGGTAAATTCGAATCCGGATCGTGCTCAGCGATGTTCCTGTAATCCGCCCGATCTCGTCGTACGTCAGGCCGTCATACTCGCTCATCATGAGCGCTTCGCGAAATTCTATCGGCAGTCTTGCGATTGCTTTTTGCAGCAGATCGGCCTGTTCCGCTCTCGACATCCGCTCGAGCGGATCGTCGTTGTGCGAAAAGGCCTTGCGAATTTCGGCCGTTGCGTCCTCCTCGAAATTCTCGGAGTTGTTGACGTATTCGGTCGAGGCACGCTCCCGGAACGCCAACCGCTTCGCCGTCAGGCACGAGTGCCGCGTGATCGTAAAGATCCACGGTTTGAAATCGCCACCAGTAAACGTATGGCGGTATTGTGCCAGACGCAAAAACACATCCTGAAACGTGTCCTCGGCCTCGTCGCGCGAAAGTCCTTCGCCCATCAGCACCCGCGCACAGTATGCAAAGATGCTCGACTTGTAGCGATCGTAGAGCATGAGAAACGCGGCCTCATCGCCTTCCTGATAGCGAAGGAATAATGCCTCGTCCGAATCCGGAAGCTGCTCGTCTTGCTTATCAATGAACTCTCGTGTCCCGCTTCGCTTGAGTGCCGACTCCTCCATCGCGGCGCGCATGAGCTGCGCGTCGTGGCCAGAAGTCGCGAGCGGATCGCCCGCGCCGAACGGCCGGTCGTCCGGTACCCGTGGCTCGTCGTCCGCGAAGCGTTCTTCGTGCATTTGGTTCGAAGCAATCTCTGGCATGATTACATGCATCGTGCGTTCATGCCATAAGGCCGATACGTAGGGAAAAAGTTACAATCTTCCGCTTCTCGTCGGCTTGCTGCCAGACCGAAGCTCCAATCCAAATGCGAAGAATGTGGCAGGACGCCGAATATGGCATCCCACTACAATGCAAGTAACTTCGCTCGAAGCGAAAAATTACACCTGAAAAGCAATTTTTCTTCAGATTTGGCAAACACTGCCCAATTTGAGCGGTTTTGACGGATTTCCGAAGCGAGAAGATAGGTAGTAATGAAAGGTGGATTTCCTCAAAACAGTGCCGTCCCCGCAACCCTCGCCTCATGATCCAGCAGCCACCGCTTCCGCCACAAGCCGCCGGCATAGCCGGTGAGCGTCCCATCGCTGCCGATGACTCGATGACACGGAATCACGATTGCAATCGGATTCGCCCCGTTCGCCCGACCGACGGCACGGATCGCTTTCGCGTTATCCAGCCGCTTCGCAATATCGAGATACGAGCAGGTGTCGCCGAATGGAATGCGCTCTAGCTCTCTCCAAACCTGCCGCTCGAACTCCGTCCCATGCGGCGCGAGCGAGAGATCGAACGTCCGGCGCTGGCCGGAGAAGTAGTCGGATAATTGTGTGAGGCAATGGTCCACAATCGGCGACGGCTCGTCAGCTTCTCTCGGTTGATCGCCCTCGACAAACGCGACCGAGAGAATCCCACTCTCATCGGCATGGATTGCGATTTGGCCAATGGGGGAATTGAAGGTGCCGGTCATGGGTGCAAAGATACGAGGAGGCACGGGTTAGGATGGTGGAAGCTCCTTGGCAAGTGCACGGAAGAACGCTCTCGCGCGAATCTTGTTTCTAAATTCATGCAGACATTCAGCACCGAAACAACCATTCGTCGAGAAGGTGAGCTTCATCTCGATCATCTGCCGTTTCATACCGGCGAAAAGGTGAAGGTGATTATTCTGCCACCTGCTCACGAAGGAGAGGGCGAAGGCCGCCGAGCCGAGTATGAAGCCTTTATGAAGGGGTATGCCGAAGAGGACTCCATCTACGATCTTCCATAACCCATGTCAACATTCCGGTTTGGAGAAGTTCTGATCCTTCCGTTCTCCTATACCGATCTCCAGTCTCGCAAGCGTCGTCCCGCCGTGGTACTGGTGGATGCAGGGGATGAAGACGTTCTGATCGCCAAAATCACGACCAAAGAGTACCATTCTGCTTTTGACCTGAAGCTCGACCATTGGAGTGAAGCTGGACTCCTCGCTCCTTCCTTCGTCCGCTTGCATAAACTCCTTGCTGTCGAAAAATTCCATGTCATTCAGCGTGTTGGGTCGCTTGAGCCTGTTGATTCAGAGCGGGTAAAGCAAGCGTTCCGAGACATGATCTGACGCTTTTTTTCCCCCACCCTGCGACTTTTCCCGCGCGATTGCCCTCTATAGTCCTGTATCACGCGCGGTACGCTAACGATCCATGATAATCAAACAGAATCAGGGAGAGGAAATCAGGGCAACGCAAGAGCGATTCGTCGAATTGCTCAACCCCGTCTGGAATTCGCTGGCCCGCTACTCGAATAGCGTGGCCGGAGAGCGGGAGGCCGCGCGTGATCTTATGAGTGAAACGCTACTTCGAGCATTTCAACACTTCGAGAAACTGCGCGAACCCTCGGCATTCCGGGCGTATGTGTTCCGGATCGCGGTGCGAGTCCATCAGGAGTGGAATGAGAAGAGCAAACGACAAACTCCGCTCACTCCAGAACTCGCGGCGCATCTCGAACGGACCACTCTTGCGGATGACGGGCTCGCAGCCGAGCGATCGCTTGCAGCAAAGGAGCTATACGCGGCATTGGACACACTGCCCGAAAAGCAACGCGAAGCCATCGTACTCTTCGAAATCTCGGGACTTTCTCTCAAGGAAGTCCAGGAGGTGCAGGGCGGATCGCTTTCGGGAGTGAAATCCCGAATCGTCCGAGGCCGCGAAGAGCTGGCTCGCAAGCTGGGCGTTCGAAATCCGAAGCACGATCTCGAAACGGATCGTGCCGAGGATAAGACGGCGCCGACCTCGATCGCTTCTCCGAACATGTCACGCAATTTCGCATTCACGGGAAAGGTATCACTATGAGCTTAGCGAACAACAAGCCGATTCTACCGGGCGAGCAATCGCTTGACGAACTCTTGGACGCCGCGCGCAGTGATGCGGGATACCTCGAAGGCGAACGCGCGCGCCACGCGATTCTGAATGATGTCATGGACCGTGCCATCCAATCACAGCCGGTCCGCCGGTTCACGCCACTCAAAATCGGAATCACGATCATGACATCACTGACAGTCGGAGCATTAGGACTTATCGCACTCGGCGTTTTTGCGCCAACGCCGAAACCTAACATCCTCCAGCAAAAGCCGTTCGATGCGGTACCACCATCGGCAACTCAAGCAATCGCATCGCCTGCGCTGAAGCCGTTAGGGAATGCAAAATCTCGCTACCAAGTGGTAAAAGTTGCTGCCAAGGCCTACGGCCGGGATACCGCATGGCTCGCGCCGGTTAAGATGGAGACTGTCAAGCCCATCGTCCTGACGGCCGAACAGGCGAGGCAACTCGGAATCGTGTGCGACAAGAACGGTAATATTGTCTATCGTTATGCAGGGATGAAGGGGGCTATGGTTTCTCGACAGACTTACCGGCCGGATGGAAGTTTAACCGTGGCACTGGCTGTTTCGGATTCTGATTCGGGATTGACACTCCCTGAAATACGACGCGCGCGAATAATAACAACCGCAAAAGGCGAGAAGCGATTTTTTCAATTTGAAGACACGACGTTCAGTCGTACATTCAGCAGGAAGAACTCGCGTGATTCATCGCATAGTGTGACAGTTGTGACTACACTCAACAGTGGTCCGATTTCTTTAGAAATGTCGGGGAAGGACTCTGCCTCTTTTAAAAAGATGGGGATTGATCCCGGCCTCAAGATGTCGTTCTTGCCAGTCTTTCAAGATACTGCGTCACCGGACTCGATTGCAGTAAAGAAGCTTATGGCTTCGGCCGGCCTTTCCGACGCGGAGATGGCAAAAATGCTGAATGGAGGTCTCGACAGTGCTCTTCTTTGGAAAATGGTCAACAATATCGCGAGCATGGTATCGTCAGATAAACCAAATCCAATAAAAGACTTGGGAATGAGCATGATTAAGAACATGGCTCAGAACCAGCCCGATATCAACAAGCTCGTGCCAGTGGAAGTCCAGAACCGCGACTCCGTGGGAACGCTCAATGCGCTTGTCTTCTGGTTCGAGCCGAGTGCGAGCTTAGCCACGGTGCTTGGAAACCAGTACCCTCCCTCCGAGCCAGTAACTGCGGTTGTGCAGACTTCATCGCGAGGCGCACTGCAAGCGGTTGCAATTGCTCCGAATCCGGCGAGTGGCAGCACAACCCTGCGCTATACACTTGGAGACACACGAGCAATCCGCGTCGCCGTGTATGACATCACTGGCCAGAAGATTCTGGACGTGGCCCAAGCGACTTCCGCGCTGGCGGGCACCGGCGAAATAAAGCTCGATCTCTCGAAGCTGCGCGCAGGGGTCTATGTCGTCGCCGTGACGACCGACAAGGGCGAGGAGCTGACACAGCGAATGGTGGTTGAAAACTGATGTCAGAACTCTTTTTCTGGCCTCTGCGGTTACCTATTTGTCGTGCTTTGACCAACAGCTTGCTGCGACACAAAATAAAAGCTAAAGCGTAAATGTAGATAACTTCACACTACTTGCACACCCCGTTGGTCTTTGACGAACGGGGTGTTTTTTTATGGACATAGCCCAACTCACACGCGAGCGGCCGCTCGTTTTCGATGGCGCGACGGGTACGAACCTGCAGACGCAAGACCTCACGCCGGACGATTTCGGCGGCGAAGCGCTTGCCGGCTGCAACGAGTATCTCGTTCGCTCGAAGCCATCGGCGGTCGAGCGCGTTCACAGCGATTACCTCGAAGCCGGCGCGGATGTGATCGAGACCGACACGTTCGGCTCGGCATCCATCGTGCTCGCGGAGTATGGTCTTGAGGCTCTCGCTTACGAACTCTCCAAAGAAGGCGCGGCCATCGCCAAGCGGATGGCGCTCCAGTTTTCGACGAAAGCGAAGCCACGCTTCGTCGCCGGTTCGATTGGTCCCACGACAAAGCTTCCATCGCTCGGACACATCGGGTTCGATGTGATGCGCGACTCGTTTTATGAGCAGATGGCCGGCTTGCTCGATGGCGGTGCCGATCTCTTCATCATCGAGACCTGCCAGGACCTGCTGCAAATGAAGTGCGCGCTCGCCGCCGCGCAAGACCTCTTCCTTGATAAACGAACTCGCCTGCCCATCATCGCATCGGTCACGATCGAGACGATGGGCACGATGCTCATGGGCACCGAGATCGCCGCCGCTCTGACGGCGCTCGAACCATACGACATCATTTCGGCCATCGGCATGAACTGCGCGACCGGACCGAAGGAGATGGAGGAGAACGTGCGCTTCCTCACGCAGACTTCGCCCAAGCCGATCTTCATCATGCCGAACGCCGGACTGCCGGAGAACATCGGCGGGCAGGCACACTATCATCTCACGCCGGAAGAACTGGAGAAGTACATGACGCACTTCGTCGGCGATCTCGGCGTCTCCATCATCGGCGGCTGCTGCGGCACGACGAAGGAGCACATCAAGCATCTTTCGACGCTCGCCGAGCGCATCACGCCGCACGCCCGTACCATCGACTGGACGCCATCGGCTTCATCTATCTATTCCTCGGTGCCGATGCACGTCGATCCCGCGCCGGTCATCGTTGGCGAGCGGTGCAATACGAACGGCTCGAAGAAATTCCGCGACTTGCTGCTCAACGAGGATTGGGACGCCGCCGTCTCGATGGCCAAGGAGCAGATCAAGGAAGGCTCGCACATGCTCGATCTCTGCGTCGCGTATGTGGGCCGCGATGAAGTCCGCGACATGCGCGAAGTCATCTCGCGCATGAACACCGCCGTCACCGTGCCGCTCGTCATCGACTCGACCGAATATCCGGTCATCGAAGTCGCGCTCAAGCATTACGCCGGCCGCGCCATCGTCAACTCCATCAACATGGAGGACGGCGAGGAACGGATGGCACACGTCCTGCCGCTCTGCAAGAAGTACGGCGCGGCGGTCATCGCGTTGACCATCGACGAAGACGGCATGGCCAAGACGCGCGAGAAGAAATTCGAAATCGCCGAGCGCATCATTGACATCTCCGTCAACAAATACGGGATGCGCGAAGAAGATCTTATCTTCGACACGCTCACCTTCACGCTCGGCTCAGGCGATAACGAATTCCGCAAGGCCGGCATCGAAACGATCGAAGCGATCCGCATGATCAAAGCAGCACATCCGCAGTGCCGGACGATTCTCGGCGTCTCGAACATCTCGTTTGGACTCAACCCGCACTCGCGCCACGTGCTAAACTCCGTTTTCCTGAACCATGCGATCGAAGCCGGACTCGACATGGCGATTGTCCACGCGGCGAAGATCATGCCGCTTCACAAGATCGACGAGCGTGGCCGCGAACTCGCCAACGAGATCGTCTTCGATGCGCGCCGCTTCGAGTACCTTGAGGCGGCGTAATCCCTCTTGAACGAAGTACCCGACAAAGTGCTTGGGCTGATATGAAACAGACGACGAAAGAAGTATTAGCCTTATTTGGTATGGTCGTGTGTGCCGGACTCATTGCATTCTTCGCCGCACCGAAGTACTTTGTGTGGACGAGCGGCTTGCTTGCGGTCCCATTTGTCCGACTCTGGAAGATGAGAAAGACAATCTGAGCAAGAACCCAGCCTCGGATGATACTCCAGGCGTAATGAAC
>JADGPZ010000105.1 GCA_017882165.1 Candidatus Kapaibacterium sp. | reverse complement strand
CTGATAGCCGCTCGCGGTGTTGTGGACGCCCGTCGCGTTGATTAATACCTGATAGCCCAGGCCGGTATTCTGATTCCCATTGAATTCGATCATCCCAGACGTCTGCCCGTTCACCTTGAAGAGCAAGCTCTGCCCGTCGGTCGTGCCGATGAAATTCGTGCCGTAGGTCGTGCCGGCGTTGCCGGTGAGATCCCAACCCGAACCGCCTCCACCACCTGCGGCCCAGCTCAAGTTTCCGCTCCCGTCATCGGTCAGCACGGTGTTTGCCGCGCCTTGCGCTGTTGGCAGTAGGTAGTTGATCGTTGTCGCTCCCTGCGCGCCAGCCTTGAACGTGGAGACGCCGGAGCCGGTCCCTTGCAATTGAAGCTGCCCGGCTGTACCGGCATTCGAGAGCAGCAGGTTGCCACTCTTGATTTCGAGCTTTTGCGAGGGTGCCGTCGTTCCGATCCCGACTTTGGTGTCCGGGGTCCCCATCCCGTAATCGTAAAGGCTCCCGAGCACGAGCGCGTTGCTCTCCGAGACGGTTGCACGCGCGCCGATTGCCGTCGCAAAGGTGAGGTCGCCCGAGCTGACGTTGGCGTCAACTCCCAACGCTGTATTATTCGACCCGCTGGCATTGGAGAGGAGCGAGTTCACCCCGATCGCGGTGTTGTCCCAGCCTGTCGTGTTAACGTCGAGCGCCTGATACCCGATCGCGGTGTTCTCCGCGCCCGTCGTGTTATTGTAGAGCGCTCCCATCCCGCTCGCGGTGTTGCCGGCGCCCGTTGTGTTGGAGTAGAGTGCTGTATTCCCGTTCGCGGTGTTCCAGTAGCCCGTTGTGTTGGAGTAGAGCACCTCATAGCCCACGCCGGTATTCTGGTAGCCGTTGAATTCGATCATCCCCGAAGGCTGGTTATTCACCCGGAATTGCAAGTTCCGTGCATCGGTCGTACCGATAAAATTCGTGCCGTAGGTCGTGCCGGCGTTGCCGGTGAGCGACCAACCGCTCGGTGGCGCGGCCCAGCTCAAGATTCCACTACCGTTATCGGTCAGCACGGTGTTGGCTGCGCCTTGAGCGGTGGGCAGTGTATAGTTGATCGTCGTCGATCCCTGCGCGCCAGCTTTGAACGTCGAGATGCCCGAGCCGGTCCCTTGCAATTGCAACTGCCCGGCTGTGCCGGCATTCGAGAGCAGCAGGTTGCCGCTCTTGATTTCGAGCTTTTGCGAGGGCGTCGTCGTGCCGATCCCGACATTCACATCCGCATTCGCAGAGTTGACTCCATTGATCGAACCGAGTATGAGGCTGTTACTGGCTCCGACCATTGCATCGTAGCCAATGGCCGTCGCATTCGTTAACCCATCCACACTCACATCCGCGCCAAAGCCCATCGCGGTATTAGCAACTCCGGTGACGTTGGTGCCGAGCGAATAAGCGCCGCTCGCGGTGTTGTAGATGCCCCCCGTGTTGGAGTTGAGCGCCAGTGTTCCGCTCGCCGTGTTGCCGACGCCCGTCGTGTTTTGATTGAGCGACTGATACCCGCTCGCGGCGTTGTAGATGCCCGTCGTGTTGGAGTAGAGCGCAAACGCCCCGCTCCCAGTGTTGCCATTACCCGTTGTGTTGGAAGCAAGCACCCGATCCCCAATCGCGGCGTTGTAATAACCCGTTGTGTTGGAGGAGAGCACCGCATAGCCGAGGCCGGTGTTGAGGGTGCCACCGCCCTCGATGACTCCCGCTTGTGTGTTGCGGACCCGGATCTGCAAGTCGTGCGCATCCGACGTACCGAGGAAGTTCGTGCCGTAGGTCGTGCCGGCGTTGCCGGTGAGACCCCAGCAACTACTCGCTGGCGCGGTCCAACTCAAGCCTCCGCTGCCATCGTCGGTTAGCATCGTGCTTGCCGCGCCCTGCGATGACGGCAACGTGTAGGTGACATTCGCGGACATGCTGCTCGGCGCCTGGAATCCGGTGTAGTAGTTTCCGGACGCAGGGAAGAAATTCAGAGTGCCCCGAACTCCGTTGGAACTGCTGCCGAGCCAGGTCTGACCGGTTGTGACGTTGAGGAAGGTCGATTGCGTGACGGTCAGCGTGCCGGTGATCACCGTGTTGCCTTGTGGCGCGGAGCCCTTCTGCGTGGAGAGGGCCGATCCGTTCGATTTCAGCAGGATCGAACTCGTCGCCGGATCGACGGAAGCGAGTAGCCCATCGCCGGTCATGATGTTCACTTCGCGACCCTGACCGGAGAGCTTCTGGCCATTGACCGAGATCGACTTCACGTAATCGGTGCTGATCTTCTGCGATGTGATCGAACTATCGGCTACGTTCAGCGAATACGGCGCGGCCGAAAGCGGCGCGAACTCGCGCATCTCGGAGCCATTGCCCACCTGGACGCTGACCCACAACGGCATACTCAGGGCCGACGGAGCCGGCAGGGGATACTCGCCGCTGCCCAGTGTGAGGTTGAAAATGCCATTCTCGACTTTGGCGAGATAGCTGCCTTGCCAAACGAGGTTTTTCCCGTCCGCATCCGAATAGAGGCGAGCCGTGATGGAATACTCTCCATCGCTTACAACTGTCCCGTTTGCCCCTCGAAGGATACCCTGATATGAGAACGTGTGAGGGATATCGGGTTGGCCTTTGGCAACGCGCGCCTCGGAGCCGACGCGAGGGTCGGCACTCGTGGCCTGGTGCGCAGCCTGGCTCGCGCCCACGCTCACGCTGATATGTGGCTGAGCGTTCGCGACTGAGAGGGCCGCAAAGCTAATAGTAAATGCGATACAGGCTATCGAAAGATGCGATCTCATGACTTGTCTCCTCAATGAATAACGGACGGTTGTAATAGTGACTATGTGGAGAACCATCGTTGCGAGTAACCGCGCGGTGATCGACAACAAAGCCCAGGAGTGAAACTTCAGCGGTCGAAAAACATCGAGGCGAGGCTTCATACGTATGGTGCCCTGCCAGATGCCGAATGAAACGTCAATGATTTCCGATTCATTCATGCGAACTTCAATTGTCATTCGTCATTGTTACCGGAATCCCGTTTGCCCGTAGTGCGGTTATGCGAAGCCAGATGGTTTCTCGAGCCAGCCTACTTTTCACCACTCTCACGGCCGCCGCTTTGCTGGCGATGTCGTGGTGTTTGGTGCCAACGGTAGCGCGGGCGCAGATCACGCTGGAACCGCTGCCGCCGGCTCGTGAGCCGCTCGTCGCTGTGCCGGCAATACTGCCTGAGCAGGACTCCGCCGACGACCGCCCGTGCTTTACGCTCGATGGCCGCATGATGTACTTCGGTTCGCGCCGCGCATCCAAGGATCCGTGGCGCGTGGCAGACAACTCGAATCCGAGCTGGAAGTGGGATAGCGATCTCTGGTATCGCATCCTGACCGATTCCGGCTGGTCCGCGCCAATCAATGTCGGCCCGCCGATCAATAACTCGGGCGGCCAGCTCAATCCGACAGTTTCGCCGCGCGGGGATGTCCTCTATTACGTAAGTGGTGGGCCGGTGCTATGGATGGCCAAGATGGTAGGCGGCAAGTTCCAACAGCCGACACCAGTCACTGGTATGCTGAACAACATTTACAACAACCGCCAGTGGGTTCAGAATATGTTTAAGGACTCGATCATTCGGGTGGTGGATCGGGAAATGCTCCCCGACTCGGACCTGAAAGCGCGTGCGCCGGACGCGTGGAATCTGCATCGCACCGAGCGACTCGTCGAGCACTACAAAACGCAAATGGCTGTCGATTTCGCGACGACGATCCGCTGCGAGTCCACCATTTCGCCAGATAGCAAGGCGGCGATCATCAGCGAGAATTTTGGCAAGCGCGGCTCCTACGGCATGGATGGCGAAGGCGGTGAGGATTTGTGGTTAGTGACCATCGGCTTAAACGGCGGATGGGACACGGTGAAGTATCTCGGCGGCCATGTGAATTCTGAGTTCGACGAGACCTATCCATTCCTTGCCGCTGACGGCGTGACGCTCTACTTCACTTCGAACCGACCGTGCAGAACGTGTCGGTCCGGCACCAGCGGCGCGCAAGACCTCTACCGGACGCAGTACAACGGCATAACATGGAGCGATCCCGTCCCACTGGGACCGCCGTTCAATTCACCGAAAGACGATTACGGCTTTTCGATCGGACCAGATGGCAAGACCGCATACTTTGTCTCCAACCGCGACGGCAAGTCACGATTGTATCAAGTGAGCCTTACGCCGGCGGATTCGAATATTGCCCCGCGCCCGGTGGTGGTGTTGCAAGGGACGGTCACCGATGCGAAGACGCATAAGCCGCTCGCGGCAGAGATTTTTGTCGATGATCTCTCCACCGCCGCGAGTGGCCGAGCTGGCAATAGCATGGGCGCGAGCCAAAGTGTGCTCAGCGATTCGATCTCCGGCGCGTATGTGCTCGCCGCGCAGCGCGGGCACCGCTTCGGCGTACAGGCCGTCGCGCCGGGACATCTGCCGCGCTCGGAGCGCTTCACGGTGCCAGCCGAGGGCGCGTTCGATCGGACGAAGCTTGACCTCGAACTCGCGCCGGTGGAAGTCGGCGCAAAGGCCGAGTTCAAGAACGTCTATTTCGAGTTTGGCAAAGCGGATTTGCTGCCCGAGAGTAAGCTCGAACTTAGCCGTGTCGTGAAGTTTCTCGTGAAATCGAATAAGACGACGCTTGAGATTTCGGGTCACACCGATGATGTCGGCACGGCGGAAGCGAACCAGACACTCTCGGAAGCTCGCGCCCAGGCCGTCCTCGATTTCCTTGCCTCTATTGGAATCAACCGCTCGCGCATGAAGGCGGTCGGCTATGGCAAGACCCGCCCGCGTGTCCGGGGGACCTCGGAAGAAGCCCGCGCCCAAAACCGCCGCGTCGAGATGACGATTACGAGCGAGAGCGATTAGTCCAGATTGAGGGACGAATAGGTTTCTTTCTGACCAATCGAATGTGATATTCGTTTCACGGATAATTGGCATACAGAGCTTGTGACGTAAGGGCTACACTGGGGTTAATGGAACGAGGGAAATTGTTTTCGCGCTTCGTGGTTAAGTCGCCGTCCGTTTTCGCCCTGTTCGGGTGTCTATATCGCTAAAGATGATCCTGTGATCATCGAAGCGGCGAAGGTGCTTTTCTGATTCATGCGCTATTGGGGGTACCTTCACGTTCGAATCAACTGTTCTTTTCTTGCGACGTTTTTAAACTGTTATGATGAAGAATTTCTTGAAATCCACCCGGTTTAGCACCCGCGCCTATGGCTCGGCGCTTTTGGTTCTCACCGCTTTCGCGCTTCTGGCCACCTATTCGGTGCAGAAGGCGACGAGCTACTCTTATGGCGTCGTCGGCCAATCCCGCTCCGGCTGTGGCAATGGTTGCCACGGTGGTTCATCGAGCGCCACGGTCGTAAAGATCTGGACCGACGCTTCGCAGATCGTCGTAGGGCAGACATATAATTTCCATTTGTCGGTTGCCAATCCTTCGGAAGCCGGTGCGGGCTGCGACTTCTCGGTGGATAACGGTGCCGTGCTGGCGACTACCGATCCTGGGTTGCAACTCTATAACAATGAGATCACGCACAACGCACCGCAATCGTTTAGTGGCGACTCGGCGGTTTGGACATTCCAGTACACCCCGAAGAAAACCGGCACCTCGCACATCTATGCGGCGGGAAATGCTGTCAACCTGAATCGCGGCGCGGATGGCGGAGATCGCTATAATTTGGCGACTTATACAATGACCGTTGTTTCTGCTGCCGGTCCGCAAGCAGCGTTCTCGGCAGCGAGTGGTGCGGTGCTTCGCGATACTTCGCTGGTCGGCAACACTGTAACCAGCACGGTCTGGTTGCATAATAAGGGTACTGCCACTCTTACGATCAATCATTATGGCCTGAAGACCGGGACCGTGTTTACGCTCCTCGACACGTCGGCGTGGAGCATTGCCGCTGGCGATAGTGCTGCAATCAGCATCGCATTCAATCCGGCGAGCAAAGGGTCTTTCACCGATTCCCTGCGCGTTTGGAGTAATGACGTCGCGGCCAATCCCGGTGGAATGGCCCTGAGTGGCGTTGGCACTGTTGCGAAGTTGCAAGTCGATAATGCGTCGCTTGCCTTTGGCCCGGTGCGAGTTTCGAGTTCGATGGTTCAGCACGGGAAGATCACAAACGGCGGCAATGGTCCGCTCACGATTGCGAGCATCACCGTCTCCAGTCCGAGCGGCGCATTCAAGTTTGTTGGTCTCGCCAAAGGAGCTTTGCCTCCGCTGACCTTATCGCCGAGCGGCTCGACTGCGGACACGTTCAGCTTCGTTCCGGCAAAGGTTGGACCGGATACGGCTATCGTGACGATCCAATTTGCGGAGACAGCGACACCTCGCGATACGACAATCATGCTGATCGGCGAGGGAATTCAGAACGCGGCCGTGGCATCGTCTCAGCCGACTCCTGCGGACTTGGTCATTGCACCAAATCCATCGAACGGCAGGATTGTGTTACGGACCGCCGCCGATCTGGGCAACGCCGAGCTTGAGATTAGCGATGCGGCAGGCCGCGTTGTCAGCCGGGAGTCGGTCGGTCTCGCGGGCGAGACCCCGCTCGATCTTTCTTCAGAGCCGAACGGCAGCTACTTCGTCCTGATCCAGCCGAAGGGTGGTGTTGCGATCGTGCGGAGGATTGTCATCGCACGATAAGGATCGGCACTGATGTTCTGCAAGGGCTATGTTCTTACTCAACCAAGGCTTACTCCTCATCTTCTTCCTCAACGGAGGTTGCAAAATGAACGCGCATCAAAGAAATCCATCTCCCGCCGACACGGTCAGGGCCACGAGTGTGGCTCTGACCATGAAGGTATCCTCGACCGGCTTTAAGAACCAATCGAAAATCCTCCAGCGGTATTCGTGCCAGGGCGAAAATATCTCGCCCGATCTTGCGTGGTCGAGCGCGCCGGATGGCACCAAGAGCATTGCGCTCGTTTGCGAAGATCCCGATGCACCACACGGCACGTTCATCCACTGGGTGATGTATAATATTCCCTCCAGCGAGACGGGCCTTGCTGAGAATATTCCGCAGAGTGAATCGCTGCCGGACGGCGCGCGCCAAGGGCAGAATGGTGCTGGAAAGGTCGGTTATACTGGCCCCTGCCCGCCGCCGGGCAAGCCGCACCGGTATTACTTCCGATTGTATGCTCTGGATACGCAACTCGCAATTGCCGGCGATGTCACACGCGACAAGCTCATGAGCGCCACTCAGGGCCACGTCCTCGCCAAGGGTGAACTCCTTGGCATCTATCAGAGGCAATAGCAGGGCGATCAGTCAGATCGGTCGGATCAGACCGATCTGTCCGAAACCGTGCTCCTACTTTAGATAAACCCTCTTGGAAGCCCGCGCCGCACTGCCGAACACTCCAAGGCCGCCCGTGACGTGTAACGTGCTGTTGTTGAACTGCGAGCCCGAGAGATACACGCCGAGAATATAGTCCTCGAAATTACGGTCGAGTGCGAGGGCGCGGATGACGATCGGACCAAAATACATATACTGCTGCCAGACCACCTGTTCGTCGGTCGACAGAATGAAGAAGCGGTAGCGCGCGAGCGCGAGCGTATCTGCAGTCAGAGAAGCGCGTCCGATAATCCGATCCGAGGTGTCGAGCGAGAGCGCCTCCGTGCCATACCCCGCCGAGTTCGGACTCGCGGACCAGTAGAGATGAATGCCGGGACTTGACAGGCTATCAATGTTGACCGTGCCCGGATAAATGATCGAGTCCATTTGAGTGAGCGATAGCTTCTGGCCTCGGAAGGTAACAGAATCGAGATGGATCGAGTCCGGTACGGTCGTTTCTGCTGTTGCCACTTGCCCGAGCGCAGATACTCGCAGCGCGTAGGTCTTATGCGGCTGAATGAGAATCGTCCGGTTCGCGAGATACTGACCGTTCGCTGCCGCCGCTTCGCGAAGCGTATCAATTGTGCCGTCCAAAGAGAGCGTGACGATGGCGTTATGAACCCGATCGTCACCGGTCGATTCACCGATCGCTATCGTTCGCCGCACGACGATGGAATCGAGCGGCTCGTTCGCGTAAAGGAAACCCTGTATCACGATCTGTGGCGTGAAGGTTGACTCTGTGACCGACAAACAACCATCGAAAAGCGTGAGCCCAACAAAAAGAATACCGAGTATGCGAAGCATCAGTAGGTGACCTCCATCCCAATCGTTGGAATAATTGGCAGCAGCAGCACGTCCGAGACTTCGGGTGGTTGCTTCTGCGAATCGACCACGCGAAACCAGACATTCCGGTGACTGTAAAGATTGAACACATCGAGCGAGGCTTTCGCCGGTTTGCCGAAGAAGTGAAACGAATAGGTCAGGCTCGCATCGGCGCGATGGTAGTCGGGGAGCCGTTGGGCACCGGCCATGCCTGGAATATCGAGGTTACCCTCGTAGCCGGTCTCGTCGAGTCCAATGTGATAATAGCCAAGAACGGATGTATACGCTTGTCCCGTCGCGTAGGTCCATGTCCCGCCGATCTGCCAGTCATCCGAAAGCTTGTAGTTGAGCACGAGCTGGACGTCATGCCGCTGATCGTACTTGGGATAGAACGGCTGACCGTTGTTCAACTGCGGAATCTGCTCGCTGACCCAGGAGAGCGTGTATCCGATCCAGCCATTCAGATCGCCGACCCGCTTCTGGAACATCAACTCCACGCCGTACGCCTCGCCGGTACCACGTGGAAAGAGCTGCGTAATATCCTTCGTGAGAAACTTGGACTCGTCGTACTCGACAATGTTATTGAGATGCTTGTAGTAAAGCTCGCACGAAGTGAAATACTGCTCGCTGGGATAGCCGCTCAGACCCAGAATATACTGCGTGCTCTGGCTCGGTGGCAATGGTGACGCGCCTGGAATCCACAGGTCGAAAAACGTAAATTCACCAGCCGTAACAAGATGCAAAAACTGGTGATATGTGCCAGTCGAGGCTTTCAATGTCCAAAGTGGATTAAGCTGATAGGCGATCGTCAAGCGAGGATCGAGCGTCAGGGCGCTGGCAATATCGAGCCACTCCGCGCGGAGGCCGTAAGTCGTCGTGATACGATCGGTCGGCTTCCATTCGTCCTGCGCGTAGGCGGCGAAATAGTTAGGTACGCCTCCCGTGTCGCTCAAAGGCTTATTCGTGGTCCCGAGCGTATTGTAAAACGTGAACTGATACCGCGAGAAGCTTGCACCCGTTCGCACGTCATGCTTATCACTCAAACGCCAATCGACATCTTCTTTAATGGAATATTCCTTGACGCCGTTATCGAACTCGAACGGGTCTGATGTCAGGTTTCCGAGCGATTGCGAGGAGTAGGCCGAGTAACCGGCAAACGTGCGAGAAAAGAGTGTGGACGAAAATAGATGGATCCATTCCGCACTCGCAAGTTGATTGCCCCACGTGAGCGTAACATCTACGACGCCATTTGACGGTACATTCAAATGGTCGGCACCCAAATAGCCGGAAACACTCAACTTGTCCACGGGTCCCAGGTCCTGATCGACCTTCGCATTGAGATCGTAAAAGTAATAGCGCGGTAGCGGCGTCGCGCTTCCTAAGAGTTTGTCGGCGTTCGTCGCGTTCAGGAAGGCATCGACATAGGTGCGGCGTCCGCTGATAAGTGCGGAGCCGTTGAGCAGAGGGAATTCGAGCGTCTGCCGCGCGCTGATAAGGCTGATCGAAGTCTTGCCATGAAGCTCGTTCCGGTCGCCTTCGCGGGTCGTGACGTTCAGCACGCCGGTAAGCCGCCCGCCATACTCCGGCGGATAGCCGCCCTTGATGAGATCGACATCCTTGATCGCATCGGTATTGAACGTGCTGAAAAATCCGAACAGGTGCGATGGATTGTAGACGACGTTGTGATCGAGGAGGATCAGGTTCTGGTCCGGCGCGCCGCCACGAATGTAGAGTCCGCTCGATACCTCACTCAGCGCCTTGACACCCGGCATGAGTTGAAGTACGCGGAACACGTCGCTCTCGCCGCCGATGGCCGGTACGCTGGCAATCGTCTGCGGACTCAGCAAAATGCGGCTGACGCTCGTTCGCTCAGCTTCGCGCTCTTTCTCGCCCTGCACGATCACCTCCTTGCCCTGAATGCTTTGACTCGTGAGACGGAAATTCAGCGTCCTCGATTCACCGTCGGAAAGTGTGATCTGGCGTTTCTCGACCCCATAGCCCAGCAGATGCACTTCGATCTCGATCGAGCCTGCCGGGAGGTCTTTGATTTCGTAGTTGCCGGAGGCATCGGCCACCGCGCCGGTGTGAAGCGAGCGAATCTCGATGCGGGCACCGGCAAGTGCTTCGCCGGTTGCAGAATCCCGCATGCTGCCGCGGAGCGTGGCAGGTTGCTGGGCGCGCACAGGCAAACTAATAAGGAATAGAGAAGAAAGAATATAGAATATCAAACCTCCCCGATGCGACCCGATCATTCTTTATTCTTTACGACGTTGTGTCCTATTTGCGGAGTAATACCCAGGAGCCAGTACGGACGGGGTCCATGGTTGTGTCAGGGTCGAGAGAAATTCCATCGGGCCGGAGCGTCCGAAAGACCGAAAAGCCTTCGAGCGGAAGCCGCGTGAACGTCGGCGGAAGGTGCTCTGTGTCGATGGGTTCGAGGATCGGCTCGCCCTGCACGTCGCGGGTGCCGCATTGCATGATGAGCAGATCTCCGGGACGGACTTCGTTGCTGGTGAAGTAGTTCATCGAGCTGCTGGTCATCGGTGTGGCCATATCCCGGAGCGCAGTCGCAGCGTGAATGAACGCGCGCGGAGACGAGAGGATGCGTGCGAGGCCCCACTCTCGTGCAAGCACGCGGACCTCCTGTACCCCGTACGGCGCTCGCTCATTTGCGTATGGCAGCGCCGAAAACTCGAAGTAGTTCTTGTCCGCGAGCGAGTCACGGGCATCGACGTGTGCGGAGCGGGAGTAGTGTTGCGAAAACCCGAGATAGTACGCGCCGATCGGTTTAGGCAGGAGCCAGAACCCTCGGTGGCCATCACGTTCGAGGCTTGTCACCGTTTTTGCAATTGTGGTGGCATCGGTATCGTTGGGCAGATAGGACCCATAAGACCGATACGACCGATAAGCCCCAACGACGACCATTGTGGCGAT
>JADGPZ010000218.1 GCA_017882165.1 Candidatus Kapaibacterium sp. | reverse complement strand
CGACGCGATCGCGCTGACCGATGGGACGGACAGTGTCATCACCGATGGCGTCACGCTCACATCGGTGCTCGATGCGATGCAGTACGATACCGCTTGGGTGTCGGGTCATTTCCCGTCCTCCGTTGACGCGGGACATACCGGCGGTCCCAATCTGAAATTCGGCGTTTCGATGGAGAGGAATTCGAAAGGCGTGACAACAGGGAACTCCTCGGTTGACTTTGCGCTCTTTCTTCCCACGCCCGGTTCTCAGCATGGCTCGACGCCACCGCCGACGCCCGTCACGCCGAAGATTCTTTATCCATTCGATCTCGGCCGATATGTAGACTTGAACCAATATGACACAGCTTCGCCACCAAGCACTGGCGTCTCGCAATTCTTATGCTCGCAGACCGTCATGGGCGCCGGGCTGACCTTCCAGGGTGTGAGTGGTGTTGGCTGGGTTCGCGATTCGAGCCTGACAAGCGGTGCTTCAAGCGCGATCTCCGATCTTCATTTCCATGCAACCGCAGCTGGCGATATTCAGGTCTTTGGCGATCAGCAGCTTCTCAACTACGCGTTGGGAAATATGGCATCGAGCTTCACTCCGCCGAACACATGGTTCGACTATTTCAAAATGTCGGCGGGCATTGGTACCTCCTACGCAGTGGGCGCCGTATCGGGTAATTACACCGCGAGCGGCACGACGGTCCAGATCGCGATCACATTCACCGGTGTTTTTAAGGGCATCGAGCGCGTCACAGTGCCTCGCGGCACCTATGACTCCGCCTATCGCTTCGATCTTCCGGCCGCAGTCCAGATCTCGCTCAGCGGATTCCCGCTTGGTAACTTTACCACCATTCACTCCTTCTGGTTGGTACGCGGCATAGGCATCGTCAGGATGAGTAACGCCCATGCGGGCACGACCGTGGTCGGCAATCCTGTCAATGTCGATGGTGGCGAGAAGGAGATGACCGCCTTCGGCATTCGCTCGCTTGCAGTTAACGATCCGACTCACGCGACAAAGTTCGATGCTCGTGTGTATCCGAATCCGGCCAATGATGCAGTCAACATTTCGCTGGACCGTCCGGCGAGCAAGATATATCTCTACGGAGTGGGCGGTCAGTTCGTCCGCTCGTTCGAGCTTGGCGGCGCCCGGCAAGAGGCGCTGCTGTGGGTCAACGATCTTCCGAATGGCGCCTATCTCGCCCGGATTCAGTACGAGGATGGAAGCTCATCCACGGTGGCAGTCGCGGTGGCGCATTGATTCGTAGAGACATGCCTCTGGCGGGTCTTTCCAAGCGATTGTGGGGAAAAGTGTTGACTTATGGATTTTTTCTTCGTATATTTGAGTTCGCAACACGACCGCGCCGGTTTTGGGCCGCCCCTCCGAAATAGCTCGAGTATCGCCGCGAAGCCCCGATTGCGCCCTTTGCACGCCTCTGGCGTGGTGTAACAGGAGAGATTCCCGGCCGCCCTGAAAGAAATCAGGACACGCTGCCGTGGATGTCTTCTTTTTCACCACTTGCTAATGAACCGGATGTGCGGCAATGGGTTTTTGTAACAGGAAGAATAGCACACTGACCGAGAGAAACATACAAATGACTCGAATCCTGAATAGAACACCAAACCGTCCGCCCATCCTGGCGCGACTTCCGATCCTCTTTGCCATGAGTGGCATCCTGATTGCTGGTATCCTATCCGGATGCGGCACGGCAACCAAGGCCACGCACGAAGAGAAGATCACTCAAGCGCCGACCGCCACCCCGGCCGATCCGTTCGCCGTGCTCGATGAGCAGGTGAAGACGGGCACCATCGATCCGCACCTATTCGAGGAGCGCGTCGATGCCGCCCGCCAGGAATGGCTCCGCGCACTGGTCGCGCAGCAGAATCACCAGAATGTCGAAGTCGTCAAGCACTTCGAGGGCTCGATCGACATCCTGAACCACCTCCTTAACTATCCCGGTGTCGATACGAACAAGGACTTTCAGGACGTGTCCAAGAGCGTGATCTCCGACTACGAGAAATTCGTCGCGCGGACCGATTCGCTGCCGCCGAACGCCTCGATCTTCGCATTCCGCGAGAAGTTCAACGAGGAGATGTCGAAGATGGCAATCAAGGACGTGCCACTTCCGCGCATCGATCTTTCGAAGACCCAAATACCTCTGACGATGAACACGGAGGTCGAGCAGTCGATCGCTTACTTCACGCAGGGCAATGGCCGGCCTTATATGATGAAGTGGCTGGGCCGAACCCAGCGGTACTTCCCGATGATGAAGCAGATCATGAAGGAAGAAGGCGTACCGGAAGAGATGGTGCATCTTGCCATGATCGAGAGCGGACTCAATCCTGCTGCCGTCAGTTGGGCGAAGGCCGTCGGTATGTGGCAATTTATCGATGCCACCGGTTCGCGCTATGGCCTCAACAACAATTGGTGGTACGACAAGCGGCGCGATCCTGTGGCCGCAACGCGCGCTGCCGCGCGCCACTTGCACGATCTCTACAACGAACTCGGCGATTGGCATCTTGCGCTGGCATCGTACAATGCCGGCATCAATCGCATTCGCTCGGCGATGGCCGAGGCTGGCTCGAATAATTTCTGGGATATTCGTCCATTCCTGCCACGTGAGACGCAGAAGTACGTTCCGCTCTATATCGCGACAACGCTGATCGCACTCGATCCGGCTCGCTATGGGTTTACGGATATCGTCTATGAAGCGCCGCTAAAGTTTGACACTGTGCATGTGCGCGAAGCGATCGATCTGAATGCCATTGCCAAAGCTGCCGGAGTGACGGAACTTGAAGTTAAGGAATTGAATCCAGAACTGCTCCAGCCTTCGACGCCACCCGTCGAGTTGTGCAGTCCGGACGGATACTGTCTGCGGCTTCCGGCAGGCTCGACCACGAATTTCTCCGACCGTTTGGCAGCGATTCCGGAGTCGGAGCGCCGTCCGTGGCTGGTACATACCGTTGGACGAGGAGAGACGATGCGCTCGATCGCACACGCATACGGCATTCCGCCCGCACAGCTTGCGGAGTATAACGATCGCACATCGAGCGAAAAAGTCCGGCGCGGCGAGCGATTGCGAGTGCCGATGACGGTCATGGCTCCGCAAACAGCATCGAGCGAGGCGAGCGAACCACGAGCGACGCCCGTCACCGAAACCTCTGCGCCGAAGAGCCATGCCGCCGAAGGCAAGATGCATCTGATTTCGCATCGCGTGCGCAGCGGCGAGACGTTATTCTCAATCGCGCGTGCGAATGGCGTCTCGGTCGCCTCGCTCAAGCAGTGGAATCACCTCGGACGCCGGGCGCACGTTCGCAAAGGGCAAACGATACATATTCATCAAGCGCCTGTGAACCCGATCGCGGCCAAAGCAAAACACAAGAAGTCACCCGTTGTGGAAGAGGCCACACAGGATACTTCAACGGACGTTGCTGAATCGAGCCCCGCGTCCCCAAAAGCGAGTAAACTCACGTTGCGCGCTGAGAAGCGCCATCTCGTGAGTTACCGCGTGAAACGTGGCGATACGCTCTATTCCATCGCCGGCAAATACGACGTGGCCATCTCTGACCTCAAGCGCGCGAACCACTTGCGTGGAGCCATGCTTCCGACCGGCACGCGTTTGAAAATACCGGAATAACACCGATCATAAGCGGACACAATGGACGAGATGGACGGTCCATCTCGTCCATTTTTGTCCAACTCGTCCATTGGGGGAACCAGAAAAAGCGGATACGGCTTTTGCACCGAGCTTTTTGTGCCCTGGCGATTACGCTTGGCGCAAAAGGCCGGCGTAGCTCAGTTGGTAGAGCAGCTGATTTGTAATCAGCAGGTCACCGGTTCGAGTCCGGTCGCCGGCTCACTTTTTAGGGCAGATACTCAAGCG
>JADGPZ010000030.1 GCA_017882165.1 Candidatus Kapaibacterium sp. | reverse complement strand
GAGTCGAGAATCTTATGATTCCACTTGCCCATGTCGGACTTGTTGTAGGTAAACAGAATGAGATTGTAGGTCTCGCGGGTCTTATCGGGAAGGTTTTCGGCGACGACCTTACTGATCGAGAACTGCTTGACATCGATGTCGTCCACGTTCGAAAGGACTTCACGGCCCTTCTTGTCCGTGACCTTGAGCTGTACCGACATCTTGTCCTCACCGTCCGGAAGCTTGTTGCCAGCATTAGAGCGCCAGTTGAAGCCAGAGGACGTCGTCGTTGAGAGCGACCCCAAATCGGAGACGGTCGACCATGGCTGCCCATGATAGCTGATCATGAGATCGCGTTTGGCAATCACATCATCGCGAAGCCCATTGTCCCAGGAGAAGCCTCCCGTCGGGGCGTCGGGGCGCTTGACGACCTGATTGAAGAGCACGGGATGCACGATCTCCCATGCTTCGCTGCCGAGTTCGACGCGGCGGTTCTCCGAGATGCCTTCCGGCGTCGTCGGCAAGGTTGGGTTCTCAGGCAGTTTGCGTGCCTGGACCTTGATGCGCTCCGGATCGATCTTCCAGATCTCGACTAAGTACTTCTTCGCGCTTTCGGCGCGTTGCCGTGAGAGATCGATCGACATTTCCTGATCGACATCCTGCGAATTCGTGCCCGTCAACGAAATACCGGCTTTCGTATTGTTCCTCATACGGAGCCCGATGATGTTCAGATAGTTGTAGTACGCATTCAGCGTCGAGCTGATCGTGTCCTCCGAGAATCCATTCGTCTGATCGGGGTTGCTGTAGAGCACGTACCGTCCGGGCAGCGTGCCATTGCCCAGATCGAAGAAGAGCATCGGAAGCAGCGTGAAGAGCTCAATTGTCTTCTGCTCGCGAATAACGACGCCCTTGAAGTTCGGATAGAGCGATGGCTTCTCCTTGAGCAGTTGCGGCGTCTCGGTCACCCAATGCACGATGGGCGGCTTCTCGTTATTCATCGGAATGTCGTGGACCCAGATCCGCGACGTATCATCGCGCAGTGGAATCATATCGCGCGTCGCGGGATACGGGAAGTGATTCGACTCCGTCGCGCTGATCATGTAGGGGCCACCGAGCTTCCCGTCTTTGTCCGGTGTGAGTACCGCCAGGTATTCACCCGTCGAACTGTTAGCAAGCTTGTCATAGACTGTTTCGCCCGTGCGTTCATCCACGATGATCACGTGTGCACCGAGATTTTCCTGTGTGTTCACATCGAAGCAACGGCCTTTCAGTACAAGGGTCGGCTTCGGAGCAGGAGGATTGGTGGCAACCCAAATATCATACCGGCCGCTTCCGCCAGCGCGGTCGCTTGAAAAATAGAGGGCGTTGGTCGATGCGGAAAACGAAATAAAGAAATCATTCGCACCCGGATAGTTGATCGGTGAAGGGAGGAGGTCTGGCTCCGTCCAATCCGTATCCGACGGACCTTTCCATTCGGACTTCAAAATTTTCAGCCCCCCGCCTCCGCCGCGTCCGTCAGAGCAAAAGTACAACGTCGTACCATCGGCAGCAAGGAATGGCGACCCATCGTATTTGCCGGTGTTGATCTTGGAACCAAGATTGATCGGTTCGCCCCACCTACCGTCCGCGAGTTGATGGCTCACGAAGATATCCACGTTGTTATCATCATCCCTGCCAATTTTCCCTGGACGGTTCGAGGCGAAGTAGAGCTTCTTGCCATCCGGCGAGATCGAGGGCTGTGTCTCCCACTTCGGAGTATTCACAGGGGGTCCGACATCTTTGACTTTTGTCCACGCTGTTCCATCTAGTACCGCCTCCCAAAGATCAACATCGGTCATCGTACGGCTTCTGGCGAAATAGATCTTCTGACCGTCGGCTGCGATGGAGGCTGCTCCGTCTGCACCCACAGTGTTAATCGCCGTAACATCGACTGGAGCGCTCCATGCACCGGAATCCACGTTGGGATCGGTGCGCGTCGTCATCCAAAAATCTTCTTTGCCGACACCTCCCGAACGGCTGTCGGATACGAAGAACATCGTCATACCGTCAGCCGTGAGTGTCGGCGCAAAATCATTTTCCTTTGAATTGATAACTGGCCCGAGGTTCTTGACCACCAGCTTTGCGAATGCACTTTTCACTGTGTCGGGCGGCGGTACCGGTTTGGGATGGGCCGGATGGTGCATCGTGTGATGCGTCAGCCGTCTTGCGGCGCCGTCATTCGAGAACGCAATCGCCATTGCGATCGCGAGGAAGGAGATGAAGAGCAGGATTGGGGTCGTTTTACGAAGTCTCATAATCAATAGTTGGTCTTCAGTCACAGAAAAGTAATCATCACATTCTCGCCATCGGTGCAGGTCGGTCCCAGGGGCCCACGTGATACGACGATCGCGCGGGTTCGTCTTTGCCCGTTCAGGCCCACACAAATTGCGGAAGCAAGTCGGAGAACAATTCCAGTTTTTCTCACTCAGGCAGAAAGCAGCCTTCTCAAAACGTCATGCGAATGAATTGGTTCAAGCACACTCGACATCGCGCTGCGCAATCGCGCTGCGCAATCGCGCTGCGTGGCAGTTCGAGTCGAGGCAATAAACCATATCTTCGACGCACAGGAATCACAGGAAGCGACGAAGAACGCGAATATCTCGCCTGGGCAGATGCCCTTGCACTCGCCATAAAAGTCACCTCGAGTGAATCATTCACTGTAAAAATAACTTGTTTTTTGCGCGCTCCCACAAAAAACGCCATTCTTTACGCGGTTTGTTCAGAACAATTTGCCACAATTCCCCACAATCTATACTTTCTTAAACAGCCTTCCCCATAGTGCGGATTTGGGGAAACCCCAGGGTGAACATGCTCCGTTGGTGCGTGCCCTGTTAGAATCGTGACGCTGGGTCTGCCCCTACCCCCGGCGTCATGGTTGCCCCAAGAGCAGGGACCGCCAACGCCCCGGCGGGTTCTGAAGAGGACTTAGCGGTCCTCGTTGAAACACTACTTTGCCAGCTCCTCGACATCACGCATGCCTCCGTTGACGCTCCGCGGTTTCGGAGCGGACTTCGAGTCCGAACGATTAGAATGTGCCCCACACGAATTCTTTTCGCTCTTCTCGAAAACTTTGACGAAGATGCAATCACAGTTCGTGCTCGACTGTTCCACGCTGAGCTTTGCAACGATTGATCAGATGGGGCTTTTACGTATGAATATTCTCGACGCCGTGTTCGGAAGCTGCACGCTCGCAAGCGCTGCATGGCTTCGGTCGCGCGCATTTAGCCCCGCAAACACCCGTGTGCTCATGCACCGGGCGATGCGCCAGGTGGCGCGCCGGGCGGCAACCGCCTCGGCGACCGCGTCGCTGTTGCTCGTACCGTTCACGTTCGTGCCCGCCGGGCATGCGCAGAACTGGCACCGCCATACACCTCGGGATACGGCCTACGTTCCGGCGAACTCATCCGGCTTCACGTTCAGCCGCACCTTCGCGCCATCGAATCTGATTACGGCCGATCTTTACGTCTCGGGCACATTCAGTGCCCTGCCGGGCCAGGTACCCGGCAAGGGGTTTGACGCGGCCTATCTCTACGAAGACACGGCCTGGAAGGCGCCGTACCCACTCAAGAATCCGCCGTCGTGGAACGGTACGAGTTATAATATCTACTTGAGCTGTGCCACGGACGGCCAACCGGCAAGCTTGCGGCCGCTCACATTCACTCAGCCCGACTCGGTCTTCCAATCCTCGCATTTCTACACGGCTCGTGTTACTGGTGGGGGTGGGTGGTTCGTATTCCGCCTTTACGACCGTATTGGACCGGCGGAGCGACCCGATGGATATTACTATGGGCAGAACAAGGGTGGCCTTACGGTCTGGATGGCTCAGCATACCGCTGGAATTTCGGTTCAGTACCCGAGCCATGATTTTGGAACCGTCGATGTCGGGACACCGAAGAAGTGGATCGATTCCATCGGCAGTTATGGTGTCGATCCGCTGCAAGTCGATAGCGTATGGATTGACGGCCCGAACCGTGCCGACTTCACATTCGCCTCCGAACATGGCGGCAAATTTGCCTTGCCGAATGAGGGCATGAATGAATTCCGCATCTTCTATACCCCGAGCAGCCCATTCCCTGCTACGGCGTATTTGCACATTCACTCATCGAATGCCGATGTGCCGGATCGCTTGCAAACGATCACCCTCACTGGCGCGGGCGCGGCCCCACAGGAAGAATTTGGCACCACCGCCCTTGACTTCAATCGTGTGCAGATCGGAGCAACGGCCACACAAAGTGTGATCGTCAACAACTCGGGGAATGGACCGTTGCTCTTCGACTCGATCTGGGTGCTTCCGACTACTCTGGCTGGTGTCTTTAGAGTTCCGCCGCCCTTCTCCATCGCGGCGGCATGGCAAAAGCCGTTGACACCTGTTTCAGCATCGGAGCCAATTGACTTTCACCCAACGGCGATGCAGAAGTATGTGGCGACGGCATACTTTCACAGCAAGACGGGACAACTCGATTCGGTATCCATCACGGGCGAAGGCGCACAGTCGGTCATTACCATGGACGACACCGTGGTTGATTTCGGTTCTGTCCGAAGCTTCGGACAGGTCCGGCGGAGCGATACCCTGAGAAATATCGGCAATTGGACTGCCAGTATCAAACCTCAACTGAATCAGCCGGCATTCTCTATTACACCGCTCGATAACCCACCGCTCGATCACCAATTCTTTCTCAACGCAGGAGCCAATCGCGGCTACGTGCTTACCTTCAGTCCGGGTACGATGACCAACACGACGCTGACTGGCAAGCTGATATTCTACATCGACAACGGAACCCAAAAGATCATTACGTTGATCGGGCGTGAAGAGCGGCCGCTCATCACCTACGACACAGACAAAGTGTACTTTGGAAATGTCGAGGTGCTCACTTCGAAGGTCCGTGAGGTCGGACTCGACAATGCCGCTGCGATCAAGACCGGCTTCTTCAGTACGATCATCTCATCCGATCCGACCGCATTCCGTTTGGACAATGTTCGTCCTGACATCACGTTTAAGCCGAACACGTCGATTTTCGATGTTGGCAGAGACACGATGCTGCTCTCGTTTCATCCCGTACAGCGCGGACCGGCCAGCGGGTGGATTCGCATCAACGCGAACTCACAGATCGATTCCATCTTCATGTATGGATTCGCGACGCAAGCATTCCCAATTTTCGATCCACCCATCCTGGATTACGGGGTCGTACCCACTGGCTTTAATAATTACCAGCTCACGGAACTCCGCGATACGGGCGATGCACCGCTCCAGATTTGCGGTGTGGATGTAGTAGGAGATCCCGGATTCTCACTCGCACCACTGAAGTTTCCGCTCCCAACCACGATTCCACCCGATGGCAAGACCAAACTTCTGTTTGGTGTAAACTTCAGAACGAACGATCGCACCGGTGGGAAGCATTACGGCTACCTCGAAGTCCACTACTGCAATGGGCAAACGGATACCATTCCGCTGATTGCTACGGAAGCCTCGCAACGGTTGCAGTTCTGCGACTCACACATGGACTTTGGCAGGGTGCATGTTGGAACGACGGCCCCATTGCCGATCCGTCTGTGCAACAATACTAACATTGCGATTCCAATTAGCTCCATTTGGATCACGCCAGGAACATCCCCGTTCAAGCCGATTTTTGGCTCGATAACGGTAGCACCGCAAAGCTCGGATACGTCTTCGACTCTTGCGTTCCAGCCGCTGATGCGGGGGAGTTTCTCAGCAATGCTCCACTATCGGGACACATCCGGTGGGCAGGACTCGATCGCTGTGAGTGGTATCGGCGTGGCGGCGGTGTCTGTCCTTTCGCCGGATACGGTCACATGCGAAAAGACTGACGTCGGTTCGGTGAGCCGCGTTGAGTCGCTGACCTTGTCAGACACCGGCGACTGGCCGCTGAAGGCAACCGTCCTGAAGATCAACGACCGCTACAACGAATTCACCATAACAGCGCCTGGTGGAATCATCGGTTCTGTTCCAGTCTCGGATTCTGTTGCGAGCAAAGGAAAGAGCGACTACTCGGTGACATTCGCGCCGAAGTATCCGAAATTGCCGGATCACGAAGCAGAGCTTGTGTTCAGCTTCGATGACGGTACGAGCGATACCGTTACACTCCTCGGTCACGACCGCTCGGGCTTCCTTGCGATTCAGCAGGACACGCTGAACTTTGGCAAGGTGCGAATTGGCGCGGCGCCTCTTGTGGCGTCCGTACAGCTTGTCAATACCTCCGACACGGTTCTGACCGCGATTGCGATGAAGATGCCATTGCCGCCGTTTACAACCCCGTCCACAACGCCGATCTCTGTCAGTCCCGGCAACGCAGTCACCATACCGGTGACGTTCACTCCAACGGCCATGGGACCGGTTCAGGACTCGATCGTCGGTGTGGGCAGGCCGTTTGTCGATTCGGTCGGCAACAGGGTCGTGCTCGTTGGCATCGGCGCCAAGCCGGTCCCGCAGTTCTCTTTGGACACCGTTGACTTTGGCATTCTGACGGTCGGCACGCCGCGCGCGCGGAGCCTGTCGCTCGCCAATAAGGGCAACTGGCCACTTGCAACGAATTGGAAGATCACCGGGCCGAATGCCGCCGATTTTATGGCCGCACTCGCGCCGGATACAACGATCTCGGAAGGCAATTTCGCGACTTTTGCGATCGACTATGTCGCGACAACACCCCTCCAGCTTTCGCCGCGCACGGCAACGCTGACATTCACGCTCGATGACGATCCGGGCGCGCAATTCAGCGTGGCGCTCATCGCGCATGACCAGAAGCCGCTCATGGTGCCGGTCTCATTCGCAGGCCAGTATGCTGCTCACGCGGGGGATTATATCTTTGCGTATCTTCGGCTCGAAGCAACCGTTCCGGACTCGATTGGTTTGCAGCACATACATGGAACGGTCACCTACGATCCAACCATTCTCGATGAGTTAGGCCCGAAGCGCGAGCAAGGCAGTCTCGTGCCAGCCCCATTGTGGACGGTCACCGTGACGGATACCCTCGGAACGTCGGGCAACGCGAAGACTCTGGTCTATGACATTCAGTCAACCTCCGACACGCTTCGGAATCCCGGTGCATTGCTCAAGCTGACGTTCAAGATGCGCGATGGCCTGCAACCCGGCGCGCAAAGCCAACTTGCGACGGACCCCAAATTCCCCGACACCCGCGAGGCGATGGCCGTAACGACGCCGAGTGTGATCCAACTTGATTCCCTCTGCGGTCAGGGCCACTTTACGGCTGGCGAAACAGCCGCAACATTCATCCAGCAGAATAATCCGAATCCGTTCGGCTCTTCCGCGCCCAGCACGACACTCCCCTTCGATGTCGGCGAGGACAACACAGCCATCACGATTCGCGTACTTGATGCCACCGGCCGCGAAGTATTCCGGCCGCTCGACAAGGCGATCTATGCACACGGGCATTACTCGATCGCCGTCAGCGCGACGGATGTCGGGTCGGGCTGCTTCTTCTATGAATTCGAGGCCCAAGGCCAGGCGCCTCAAGTGAAGAAGATGACCGTGCAATAGCATTCGAGACGGGAAACAGTTGGAAGGCTGAAGGATGACGTTCGAAGTAGGAGCCCATCTTTCAGCCTTCTTCTTTTATCATAAGCAATGAGACATTCCTACCAGCGCATGACGGCGGCGGGCAACACGTTTATCATGCTGAACACGTGGGACGATCCGCTTTCGCTTTCACGCGAGGACATGCGCATTCTGGTTCGCAAGGCGTGTGATTACAAGGACGGCGTCGGCTCGGATGGTCTGATCCTCATCAACCAAAGCCGCTCTGCCCATTTCCGGATGGACTATTACAATCCTGACGGCTCCACCGGGATGCTCTGCGGCAATGGGTCGCGCTGCGCGGTCGAGGCCGCGAGAGGATTTGGATTTGTCACGAGTGATTGCACCGATTTCGAAATACTTGGGGCGATCAATCATGCCGAGATTCTTACGAATGGAAGTATTCGAGTCTATTTTCAAGATCCCTCCATTGTTCGTCTGAATCTTCCGCTACTACTTGAAGGCGCGAGACGCATCACGGCGAACTATGTCGATCTCGGATCGCAACATCTGGTCGCGTTCTTTGACGAACTTCGACCGTTCGGCGAGACGGACATAGAACAGATGCGGATCGACCATTTCGGTCCCCTTCTCCGTTGGCATCCTGATTTTGCTCCCGTGGGCGCAAATGCAAATTTCGTTGAGGTCCGTTCAGATGGTGACGAGCAATACCTTCGCATCCGCACGTTCGAGCGTGGTGTCGAAGGCGAAACACTTGCCTGCGGGACCGGCTGCATGTCGTCCGCAATCGTTGCGCACCTCACAGCCAAGATCCCGAGCGTGCCCGTTCGGCTGCTCACGCAGAGCGGTGAATTCGTTACTGTAAACTTCTCCGTCGATGGTGATCGAATCCATAATCTCTCGCTCGAAGGTCCCGTCGTGCCTGGCGAGGAGGGGTCGTTCGAGTTCGACGAAGCGACGGGTCGATTCACCATGGAGAGCGCCGAATGATAACGAGACGACTTCCCCTCTTCATCGCGATCTTTCTCCTCACCTCGATTGCCTCCGCGCAGCCGAGAGTGTATGTGCCTGCCAAGCTGACACGAGATACGTCAACGTTTTGGGGCTTCAAGGAGATGACGCTCGGCCCCTACTTCACCGCAGGGTACGCGCGCCAGAACGAGAAGCTCCCGGACTCTTGGCATTCGAGCCCACGATTCGCCTTTACCTTCGGAGGCATAATCGATGGCACGATCAATCGTTGGCTCGGAGTCACACTGACCGCGCTTTATGATTCGCGCGATATGTATCTCGCAACCGCCGGCGACACGGATAATATCGATTTGAACGTCGGCTACATTACGCTGCAGCCATCGGTGCGGATTTTCTGGCTGCTGATCGGGCTGGCATTCGACATTCCGATGAGCGGCAGCGCGGTCGAAAACGTTGCCACATTCCAAAATCCGCGCTGGCCGGTGAAGCCTGAACCCTACAGCGGAAATCTGAACGTGGACTCCGGCGACCTCTCGACCCTCACGGAATTGCGCGCATCCATCTCCATCCCCATCCTGCAAGCTGAAAGTGGAATGCTGCATCTCATTGTGAGCGGCAGTTATCCATTGAGCCGAACTGTCACCGGGACGACGAGCTTTGACACGACGAGCACACCTGGGAACGGCCATTTCTCGCGCGTCGGTGCAGGACCGCTGCCGACGGTCCAAGCCGGGCTGACATACCAATTTGACATCTTGCATTAGCCAACGTGCTATATTTGTAGTGGTGCGTTCACATTAATCTCTGACATATGAAGACTCTTACTGCCATTGCGGCACTTGCTTTCAGCTTCGCCACCCTCACGCAAGCCCATGCTCAGTCGGGCATGGCGATCGAGAATTGGAAGAACATTAAGGTCGGGGCCATGCTAACAGCCGGCGGTGCAACAAGCGCTGGAACGGTGGCCACGGGCACCAAGTCGAGCCCGGGCTTCGCACTCTCCGGCGGCGCGCTGGCACTTTTTCCTTTCAGCTCCAACATTGGCTTCGATCTTGCGGTCTGTTACGATTCCAGAATGGTTGGTTTCCACGACGAAGCGAACACGAGCAACGGCGTGGATATTTCGGCTGGCTATCTTTCGATTCGCCCGGGATTCAATCTCGGTGGCTTCACAATCGGACTCGGGATAGGACTGCCGATGTCCGTTAGTGTCACTCAAAACAATCCTCCAAATCACAACTTTCCATTTGTACCGTCCGCATCCTCAAGTGACCTTAGTATGTTGCTGGAAGGACGCATCGGCGGATCGATTCCAATTATGCAGACTGACAGGGCCGAACTACGATTTCTTATTGAGGGTGCATACGGATTCTCACCGGTATTCAGCAGCGATTTTGTGAGCAAGAACGGCGGAACCGATAATACGAAAGACAATGGTCCGCTCGCCACGATCCAGCTCGGATTCGCGTATCTCTTCGACACCAACCCGCACTAATCTTACTCCCCTGCTCGCGCGGCTTCGACCTGTGCGGTCGCGCTGCGCGTCGTGCGTAATAGCGAGAGGCATAGAATTATGATGCCCCCCGCGATTGCGTAGTTCGTGGGCCGCTCGCCGATTCCAAGATAGACCCACACCGGGTTCAGCACCGGCTCGACCATCGCGATGAGCGTGGCATCAATCGCGCGCACGCGCGAAATGCCAAACGTGAAGAGCGCATATGCCAGCCCGATCTGAACAATGCCGAGGTAGAGCAGTCGGCCAACATCTCCGGATGAAGGTGTCAAGAGTTGAATCGGACCGATCAGTCCGATCAGACCGATTCCTCCGGCGATGAGCATGTGCCCAAGAATAACCGTATGCCACCGGCCAGCCTCGGTCGCGCGCTCGTGTTTGAGCAAGATCGCATAGGCCGCAAATGCGACGCCGCTCGCCAGCGCGGCGACATTCCCCCAAATGTTTCGCGTCTCAAAGCGCCCGACAAAGAAGAGCGCCATCGCTGCAACGGAAATGAGCACGGTCCACAGATCGCCGCGCCTCACCTTGCTTCGTGTTACGATCGGCTCGATGAAGAGCACATAGAGCGGCGCGGTGTACTGGAGAAAGATCGCATTCGCGCTGGTCGTCAGTTTGGTGGCGAGGACGAAGAGCACTAATAGAATCGCATAACACGCCGCTCCCAAAAGCGTGAACGAGGTCAGCCAGGGTGCCGAGGTACCAGTTCGGCCGCTCCGTGCGCGATAGACGACGTATAGGGTTACAGCCGCGAACGTACTGCGCCAGAACGAGACGCCCCAGGCATCGAGGCTAACCTCCTTGATGAATAAGCCACCTGTGCTCCAAAGGAGCGCGGCGATCAAGATGAAGAGTCGGGCAGACTTTTGCTGCATTCCGTCACTTGCCACTCGCTTCGGGGCCGGCCCAGCCAAGACGATCGCCCTCCGCCAGCATGGCATGAAGTTCATCGCGCGTGATCTTCTGTACCATCAGGAAGGAGTCAAGTTGCTTCGCCGTCGTCCGGCCATTGCGGAGCGGGCGATAGGCATGGTATATCCCGACGACCTCTATTGGCGAAAACCGTTGGAGCTTGGCGGCATCGCGCTCCTCGCGAATCCGGAGCGAGTCCATCACCGGGGCATTGGTAACAGGCTGCGGGTGCGCGGTGTCCGCCGGCTCTTTGAACGTGGTGACGAGCAGCGAATCTTCTTTACCGAGGCCGGGATACTTATCCTTCGAACAGCCGGCAAGGATGGTGGCGCATGCAAGAAACAAAAAAGTTTTATGAGTCATATTGGTCCTATTGAGCAAGTACTACATTGTTCGCCAGCTCTCCTAATCCCTCGATGGCGCAGACCACCGTATCCCCCTCTTTGACCCAAAGATTGTTCGTGATCTTCGAGCCATTGAGTTCGAGTAGGCAGCCTGTCCCGACGGTGCCGGAGCCAATCACGTCACCCGGATAGAGTGTCACGCCATAGCTTGCGCGTTCGATGATCTGCGCGAACGTCCATGTCATGTCTTTCAGATTCCCACGGCTGAGTTCTTGGCCGTTCAAACTGGCAGTCATCGTGAGGTCGTATCGCTCGCCGTTCTCCCCTGCGATGCGGTATGGCGCGAGTTCATCGCGCGTGACGAGCCAAGGTCCGATCGCAGTTGCAAAATCCTTGCCCTTGGCCGGGCCGAGCGAGAGCTTCATCTCCTCCATTTGCAGCGCGCGCGCCGACCAATCGTTCATCACCATGTAGCCCGCGATAAACTCATCCGCTTCGGACGCCTTGATGTTGCGTCCCTCCTTGCCGATCACGATGGCCGCTTCGAGTTCGTAATCCAAACGGTTCAGGTGCTCTGACATGACCTCCATGGGTCCCGGCCCGATGACGGCCTGATGATTCGTAAAATAGAAAACCGGAAATAGATCGAACTCGGGGATCATCTCAACACCCCGGTTTCGGCGAGCGGCCTCGACGTGCTGCCGGAACGCATAGCCATCGCGCATGGATGTTGGCTGCGGCACCGGGGCAAGCAATGTTGTACTGGCCAGTGGCAGACGGGCATTGGCAAATGCAATGGAATCCGCTACGGCCTCCGAAGCGATCTTTCGAGCTTGGTCCATCGCAGTCTGGCCCATACGAAGTAAGGCAATGATCTCGTTTGGCAGCGTGCCCCCGCTGGCTCGTTCGAGATCAATAATATCGCTGCCGGCGAGAATTCCGAGACGCCCATTGGTCGCGTCAGTCCCATACGTCACAATTTTCATAGACTGCAAATTTACGCCGAACGGGAAGCCAATGCCAGGACACGCGTGTTTTTGATTCGAATGACAGCTTTCGAAACATCCCGCAACCGCAACACCGAGCTTAACGCCTTTCTCGAAATCTTTGGCGAAGCCCGGTATCCTGAATCGACCGGCCCGCTCGCGGGCATGACCGTGGCCGTTAAGGACGTACTCGCATTGAAGGACGCCCGTCTGACATGCGGCTCGAAATTCCTGGAGCCATTTCATTCGCTCTACACGGCGACATGCGTTCAGAGGCTGATCGATGCCGGAGCAAGCATCGTCGGCAAGACAAACATGGATGAATTCGCGATGGGCTCATCCAACGAGAACTCAGCATACGGTCCCGCACGCAATCCCTGGGACACGACCCGCGTGCCAGGCGGATCAAGCGGCGGCAGCGCCGTCGCGGCAGCGATCGGAGCATGCAACGTTGCGCTCGGAACCGATACAGGAGGCTCCATCCGGCAGCCTGCGGCTTTTTGCGGGGTCGTTGGTCTCAAGCCAACGTATGGCCGGATCTCGCGATACGGACTTACGGCCTTTGCATCTTCGTTCGATACCGTTGGCACATTCAGCCGATCACTGGAAGATGCCGCACGCGCGCTCGAAGTGATGGCCGGCTATGATGAGCATGACGCGACCAGCGCGCAAGTGCCAGTCGAGAATTACTCTCAGGCACTCAACCAGGACGTGAAGGGACTGCGAATCGGTCTTCCAAAAGAGTATTTCGGCGAAGGGATCGAGCCGGATGTTCGGAGATTGGTTGAAGCGGCTCGGGCAAAGCTGCAGAAAGCCGGTTGCAAGATGGTTGAAGTGTCCATGCCGCACACCAAGTATTCCATCGCTGATTATTACATCCTGACGACCGCCGAAGCCTCCAGTAATCTCGCGCGCTTCGATGGTATCCGATATGGCCGCCGCGCGGGTGGCGAGGACGCCACCCGCTACGCGACGTTGGAAGAGACCTACAGAAAAAGCCGGACGGAAGGGTTTGGCCGGGAGGTAAAACGCCGCATCATGCTCGGCACCTACGTCCTCTCCTCAGGCTACTACGATGCCTACTACACGCGCGCTCAGCGCGTGCGGCGCCTCATCCGCGAAGATTTTGTCCGCGCGTTCGAACGCTGCGATGCGCTGCTGACGCCAACGACGCCGACGACAGCATTCAAGCTTGGTGAAAAAATAAGCGATCCACTCGCGATGTACCTCAACGACATTTTCACCGTGAGCGCGAATCTTGCGGGTGTCCCGGCGATCAGCGTGCCGGTTGGACTGGATTCGAACGGATTGCCGGTCGGGGCACAACTGATCTCTCGTCACTTCGATGAGTCAACCCTCTTCCGCCTATCGAAAGAGATTCACGTCCCGCTTATTCCCGAATAAACGTCCGATCCTGCCAGTGCAGGACGAATGCTGAATCTTTGACTCGATAGATGTCGAGATACTCCGGCATTGGCAGGCGTTCGAGATGAAGTTGGCTGTTTACTTCCGCGAAATCGGGTCGGTCGTGCCGCAAGAGCAAGAGTACTGAGCCACGCGCATGAAACCTGATGACCGAATTAAAGATGTTCTCGCGGTGAATATTCTGTGAAATACCAACCGCGAGATGTCCCTCGTGACCCGCCGTCTCGATATCGAATGTCGTTGCATCCGGCAGCAACGCATAGCACCAGCGGTACCACCACGAAGCCAGAATGACGGCGTTGGGGTTTGACGCGCCATTCGCTTCGAGTGCGCGGAGCGTCATTGCGTTCAAACTATCGACCGCGCGAATACCAGAAACACTCGTGTATTCGAACGCACGATTAGAGAGAGTGAGCCACTTCTCCCCTGAGTTTTCGAAGCGATTCATCGCGCCGTGGACGAAGGAGTTACGTGTGTTCTCGCTATTGTATCGCACCTGCTCGGTCCCCGGCCAATGGACGAAGAACCAGAGACAATTAAGCACCACGATGATGCCTGTAACCCATGCTACGTTGCGCGTGATGATCGGGCGCGTCAGCTTTGTCGGGTTCTCTGGCCTCCGCTTCACTCGCTCGGCGAGCCAGATCGCGGCCTGATCGAGCAAGACGGCCATAATCAGAATCACGCTCGGCAGAACATTTAACAAGTAGCCCGCCTTCATAAAGAAGACATCCAGATAGAAAAGAAGTGCTGGAAGCGCGAGCAGAATGACGAACGAAGCTTTCCTGTTCCACCGATACTCTGCAATGAATTGGGCCGTGCGCTTCGGGAATACGATCGCTGTCGCAAGCACCCCGATCGACGTCGGACCAAGGCTGACGACAAGGTAGAACAACACTTTGACAACTGTGTCCAACTGCCTCTGCCAGGAGTTGCCAAAGAGGACCGATTGCGTTCGGAAGTTACTCTCCACGTGCGCGTAGTGAAGATACATTGAAAGCCCGCCGGACTCGCGGAGTAATTCGGCGATCCAGAGTGCTGTGACACTGAAGAAGCACGCAAGAGCCAACAACACGTCTCGGCGTGACGGCCTCAGTTTGATCAGAATAAATACAATCGCGAGAAGGAAGAAGAGGAGATCATTTTGGCGCGCCGCACCTGCAAGGGAGAATACGACAAGCAACGCGCATAGGGCCGATAGGTGATACTTGTTGATGAGCCTGATGCCAACGTAAAGCAGAGCGGATGCAAAGAATGCTTCCTGAACATAGGCCGTCGCCACACACCCATGAAACCAGAAGAGTGGCATCGTGAGCCAAAGAATTGCGGCTATGACAGCAACGCGCTCGCCGCGAAGCTGCGCGGCTGCCCGCCAGAGGAAGAGCACCGAGCCAACAGACAGTACGATACTGAGCCAAACAAAAGCCGCGTTCAAATCGCCGATGAGCCAGTAGAATAGCCGCCCGAGAAGTACGTGCAGAATATCACCCGGCATGTGCGGCGTGACTTCGCTCAAATCGAACCGAATCGTTGCTATCGCAAAGTTGATCGAGTCGAATTCGAAGAGCGTACGCGCACGGAATGGTATACGCGTCGCGAACGTCGCAAGTGCGAGCACCGCGCCACCGGCGATCCGAAGCCTTCGTTCCTTACGAGCCATGCGGCGTCTCCTTCAGGCGATAGACACTCATGACCGTGTCGGCAGAGGATGCCAGTGGCAAACGCACTCGAAACTCCGTCGCAAGCACGAGCGAGTCCTTGTGCATGGTATAGAACTTGGGGTTGAGCCGATTGTAGATGACGAAAAGATTCGCCCCCTTGCCACGTGCCCCGCGCCAGACGGAATCTAGATCGTGCTGGAGCGGCCACAGCGCTGGCGTAACGAGCCCGGTCAAGTCGATCACTGGCTTGTCCAGATAATATCCCATCGCGCCGACATCTTGAACGGCCAGCGTGTCGGTCGGGCGCATATTCGCCCGAAGCCAATCGACTGCCATCAGGTGCTGATCGTTGATGTTGCGGACCGATTGAGCCGCGATGTGTGACCAGCGAGTCGTCTCAAAAAAGCTTGCGAAGAAGATAGCATACAAGAGAATTGGTTTTGCTTTTATCCATCGCAACTTCATTAGCAGATCGGGCAACACGGCAATTCCCGCAAGCGGAATGAGCGGCAGGACCAGAAACATGTATCGGCCGTGATGCCGGAATTGCGGAGCGACGAACGCTTGAACGAGCGGCAAGCCAAGGATAATAATCAGTAACAATGTAACACGAGCATTCTCCCGAATCTTCCACACTCCATATCCGAGCAAGGCAAGCAGCAGGAGGTTGTTCGCAACCAGAATCTTGAACACGAACCAGAGATAATCAAAGCTTGGAACGAGTGATGCCTGAGCGCCTTGCACGACGCTCGAATGGAACATCAGCGAGCCATCAGCAACCAGCGGCAACAGAATCACCGGAGCGCTGATGACAATGAAAATAAACAACACTAATGGAGCATCCCCTAAATCAGCGCGTCGTCTTATGGCTGCAACGATCCAATCAGAGGCCAACACGACCGCCGCAAATGCGAACTCAGGTCGGGTCAGCATTCCGAGTCCCAGCCACACTGCTTCTCGTGCATGGATACATCCCTTCGCGCGGGACCGAAAGTGCGCTTCAACGGATAATAGCATGAGGAGTGCGGCCAGTGCCGTCTCCATGCCGCTCATGCCGCTCCAAGCCAGTCGTCCGGTCAGGATCGCAGCAATGGCAGCGAGAGCTGCATATCGCTGTTCGAGTCCGAACTGATCCCGTGCGGTGCGATAGACGCCAATAGGGATGAGCATATAGCAGATCATCGAGAGAACAATCGCGACCAGTTCAAGACGCGAAGTGAAGAGTCCGCCGAGCGCGATCAGAAGAACCCAAAGAGGCGATGTGTCCGCTGTTAACGTCACATGAGGGAAGAACCCATAGCCGCTCCCGCTCAGGAGATTACGGGCATATTGACAATGGATGTACACATCGTCGAGCGGTGGGCTGATGAACGTACGGACGGAGGATTCCGAAGCATTCCCTTCATGAAGTAAATACTGCTGCGTGATCGCGAACCAGACACACACGCCGAGCGCACCGAGTGCGAGCATGCACTCCACCCGATATGTACGCACGAAACGTGTGAGCCTGCTCACGACTCACTTCAAATAGATGATCGCGAGCATTGCAATCGCATACGCGAGGAAGTTGACGATCATCGGAATGTCCGAGAGCACGACCTCGGTCGGATTTTCGCCTAGGCTCTTCTTGTGCAATAGATACAGGTACCGGAAAATACCGTATAGTACGAATGGCGTCGTGAAGATCAGGTTCTCGGTGCCAAACATCTTGACCGTCCGCTCGGAGACAGTATAGAGCGCATAGCTGAATACGAATCCTGCGGCACAGATCGTTGTCATCTGCTCGGCAAACTCGACCGAGTAATGTTCAAGAACTTTCCGCGTATGATTTGGAACGCTCTCCCCCAATTCCTTCCTCAAAACAGGATCAGCTCCCAATGCAACCAACTCACCCCGCCGCTTTGCGATGCCGAGGAAGAGCGAAAGGAACATCGTCGTCAGAATAAGCCACGAGCTGCGCGGCACATCCAGCACCAGCGCGCCCCCGATCACGCGGAGCATGAAGCCGATTGCGATCACGAACACGTCGATGAGCACGAGATCTTTCAGGCCATAACTGTAGGCAAGGTTCATCACGAGATAGAACGCAAGGCATAGCACGAATGGCACGGGCAGGCTTGCGACCAGCACGATAACTATTGCAAGTGGAATCAGCGCGATGAAGACAGCCTGAGTTAACGAGATCTCGCCCGAGGCGATTGGCCGGAATTGCTTTTTCGGATGCAGGCGGTCGCGGTCGCGGTCGGCAATATCGTTGAGGATGTATATGAAACTCGCCGCAAAGCTGAAGGCAAGGAATGCCCGGACCGAGAGCTTCACATAATCGGGATCGAGCAAATGCTGCGAAAACACGAGTGCGGCAAAGACGAAGAGATTCTTCGTCCACTGCACGGGACGGAAGAGACGCAGAATAGCTCGGGCTGAAATCACGCTATCACAACGAACGTTTTCGAAAAATCCTTCTCGCGAAGAACCCCATTCGGGTAACGATTAGTGAGGTCCAACCAAGGAATGAGGTCCAGAGTCCGGCTCGTTCCATCGGCGAGCGTTCCAGGCGCCACTCCATCCGGTACTCACCAGCCGGAACAACTGCCGTTGCACGGCCAATGCTGTCCGGCCGCGTTGCGATCTCACGATCGGCTGCCACCAGATGCCAGGCTGGCCACTCAAACCGGTGAAACGTAACAAGCCTCGGCGCGCTCAGATTTGCATCGAACGATTCACTTTGATCGGTCTGCGCTGTCTCCCGAATGTATTCTGATGACTGGAGTGATGCCAGTGCGGGCGGATCGAGTTCGTGCGACTTCATCACTTGAACGCACGAGTCCCGGCTCAAACTATGGATCGGACGATACTCCGTCGGATCGCCATAGTTGATAGTGGAGTGTTGAAAGATATGGAGATTGAAGACGACAAGAAAGACCGGAATCGCTGCTCCCAGCGTCCACGCCCATGCAATGCCGCGAGCCGCTCCGATTATTCGAGGCGCACGTGCAATTCCAACGAGTACTGCACCGAACAACACGAAATGGGAATAGAACCGCCAGACACCCTGTACGATGGTAAACGGCGGAATCGAGGCATAGAATGGAACGCTCACAACCGGCAGTTCCAGGAATGCCGTCATGACTGCGATGCAAAGCACGAGCAGGACGAGCGATCGTTCTGGGAATAGCTTCTCATCGCCGGCGCGGCGGTACTTCCAATACGTGAAACCGGCCAATACAACCGCAAGATAAACCAAACCAACATGATATGCGGCCGGAAGCCCGCCGCCGTGCAGAAGGTCGTTGATAAGATACTCCGGTTCCGTAACGCGCAGGTCTTCCAGCCGCGCAAATGGACTGGCAAAGAGGATCGACGCGAGTTGGGCTGCCGTCAGCATTAGTGCGAGCAAACCTCCGAGCGCAACACCAATAAGAACGTGTGGAGTAATGTGGCGCCGGAATACGATTGCAGCGATCACAATGCAAATGCCGGTCAGCACGGCAAACGGAACGCTCGTCAGCGCCAGCAACGCCGAGGCAATGCCGAAGAGAAGAATGCCTTTGACATCCCATTTCCCCTTCCCTTGAACGATCAGGACCAACCCGGCCCACACGAGCGGAAGGAAGATATATCCCACCGAGGTCGAAAGCGAGGACCGGGAATACAACTCGGCGATTCGCATGGGCGCAAACGCATAGAGCACCGAACCGATCGCGAGTTGATAACCGCGCGATCCCAGCGAGCGGAGCAATACACGCGCTGTAAAAAAACTGGCGACCGTCGCGATGAGTCCCGTCATTTGGTAGAGGACTTTCGGATCGATGATGCCGGTAATAATCCGAATCAGCGAAGCCACATAGAGCGAAAGTGGCGGATAAAAGTAAAACGATGCCACGCCAAATCCCGAGTATCCCTCGGGCACCCAGCGCGGAATCCAAACTCCCGCCGAAACGAGCCGCGTGAATTGCTTGACGAGATTTAGCTGGCTCGGTCCATCGACGCCGTAGGTCTTCGCGACGAACGGCGCCACAAGCTCCAGCAGAATGACGACGCAGAGAACGACTTCGAGAGGACGCGGAAGACGCAAGTCTTTCAAAGCCTTCCTAAAATACTATCGTCTCCTGATACTCGCCGAACGGCACTTTAAGTGTGTCGATCATCTCGCCGAGCGTGACGTAGTTGCGCGCGGCGCGAATCAGCACGGGCATAAGATTGGTGTGGCCGAACCCGGCGGCGCGAATCTCCTCGATGGAGTCATCCACATCCGCTTGCGAGCGATTCGCTTTCACCTCTGCGAGCTTTCGCTTCTGGTCAATCTCGACCTGCGGAGAAATCTGTAAGATCGGAATCGTGATCTTCTCGTTCAACTCGACGAAGTCGTTTACGCCGACGATAAACTTCTCTTTCCTATCCAGCTCGAGTTGATACCGGTAGGCCGCATCCGCGATTTCGCGCTGGAAAAAACCGGCTTCAATGGCCGGTATCACACCGCCCAGCGCGTCGATCTGATCGAAGTACACGTTCGCCTCGCGCTCCAAGCGGTCAGTTTCGGACTCGATAAAATACGAGCCACCCAGCGGATCGACCGTATTAATGACGCCAGTCTCATAAGCCAGAATCTGCTGCGTGCGAAGCGCGATCTTCACAGCCTTCTCGCTCGGCAATGCAAGCGTCTCGTCCATCGAGTTGGTGTGGAGCGATTGCGTGCCGCCAAGGACAGCAGCGAGTGCTTCGTAGGCGGTGCGGACGATGTTGTTCTCCGGCTGCTGCGCCGTGAGCGAGCATCCGGCGGTCTGCGTGTGGAATCGGAGCGAAAGCGAGCGCGCAGACTTCGCGCCGTATTTATCCTTCATGCGGCGCGCCCAGATGCGGCGCGCGGCGCGGAGCTTTGCGATCTCTTCGAAAAAGTCGATGTGCGAATTGAAGAAGAACGAAATGCGCGGCGTGAAAGCATCGATGTCCATCCCGCGCGCGAGACAATGCTCGACATAAGAAAATCCATCGGCGAGCGTGAAGGCCAACTCCTGCGCGGCGGTCGAGCCGGCTTCGCGGATATGATAGCCCGAGACCGAGACCGGATTCCACTGCGGGACCTCGTTTGTGCAGTACTCGATCATGTCCGTGATGATCCGCATCGACGGCTCCGGCGGATAGATAAACTCCTTCTGCGCGATGTACTCTTTCAGGATGTCGTTCTGCAGCGTGCCACGCAGGCGGTCGAACGCCACGCCCTGCTTCTCGGCCACGCAGAGATAGAACGCGAAGACCATCGCCGCCGGCGAGTTGATCGTCATCGAGGTCGAAACTTTGTCGAGCGGGATGCCGTCGAAGAGCGTCTCCATGTCTTTGAGCGAGGAGATCGCAACGCCGCAAATTCCGACTTCGCCCTCGCTCCATGCGTCGTCCGCATCGCGGCCCATGAGCGTCGGCAGATCGAACGCAGTCGAGAGCCCGGTCTGTCCGTGCGCGAGGAGATACTTGAATCGCTCGTTGGTGTCCTCCGGCGTGCCGAACCCGGCGAACTGCCGCATCGTCCAAATCCTGCCGCGATAGCCGTTCGGATGAATTCCCCGCGTGTATGGGAATTGTCCCGGGAAACCGACATCTTCAATGAAGTCGCGTGGCGAAGAATCGCGTGGCGCAGTGCTTCCAGCCTGCACATCCGGTGTGTACAGCATCTCCACCGGCTTGCCCGAGAGCGTGGTGTACTTCATCCCGGTCGTTGTGCCTGCTTCCGCGCGCGCCTTCCACAACAGATAGGCCTGCTGGTATTCCTCGCTCTGCTCGAATGAGTTTGTCGGGGCATTAATGGCGGCGACACCATTCGTGCTCATCTTCCCGTTTTTGCTACCGTTTTGCATGGTTTCTCGGATATTCTGGGTCAACGATGACGCGGCGGATTTCGTCCCCAAGGGGCGCTCGAGACTACTTCGAATGAACGATCGCGCAACATTCGAATGAGTCCACTGCTTGCAACCTACAGATGTAGATTCCGGGCAATGCGGCTGATCCATCCCAATCAACGGTATGCTCCCCTCCTTCGAGCGTTGCATCGACAAGCGTGGCAATCTCCCGGCCGAGCATGTCGAACATAGTGAGCTGGGTGTGTTCCGCGCGAGGAAGAACAAACCGAATTGTCGTGTGCAGGCTAAACGGGTTCGGGTTAATCTCGATCGCGAGCGAGGAAGCCACTTGCTCGCCCTTAACGCTCATCATCTCAATGAGCGGTCTGCGAAAGGTCCCTCCAAGTCCTCCGCCGGAGAAAAGGTACTGCCCACCGAGTCCCAGCCAGTTCCCACCAATACCATCGATTCCGGTATCCACAGGGATACCGGCCGACCCATTCGTGTCGTATCGACGCATTGCGTAGAAATCGGAAGTGTAATAGATGCTTCGTCCAACCAGAAGCATATCGTGTACAGGGATCGCAGGATCAATAGCAATCCAACTCTTCCCGTCATCCATCGAGCGAAGAAGCCCGCTGGCTCCGGCATAAAGTATGCCGGCGTCTGTGCCGATAAGTCGAGTATTCTTTGAAAAGCCATAACTAAGATGCTCCCATGTGATTCCAGAATCTGCTGAGCGAAAGACGCCACTGTCAGTCACGGCGAAGAAGAACCCTCGTTCTGAAGCGAACGAATAAACGATAAGTCCACGTAAACTCGAATTGACGGAATCCCAGGTCGTGCCGAAGTCCGTGCTACAGAATAGAGTCCCTCCGCAACATGGAATCCACCCATCGCCGGTTCCAGCGAAGATGCGATTACCGAATTGCCCTAATGAGACAACCTCACACGAGCCAACCTTGAACTGCGTCCAAGTCCTGCCTGTATCCGATGAACGGAAGACACCGGTGTCGGTACCAACAAAAACATATTGACTATCGGCAAGGATGGTCATTACATACGTAGCGTACTTAGTCGTAAGCCCACTATCTGCAAAAGACCAGGTTGTTCCATTATCCGACGAGGCAAGAACACCACCACCCGAAGAACCGATGAACAGCTTGCCTCCGAATGCTGTGAAACCTGCGATCTCAAGTGGATTTACTTCAGCCCCTTCCCAAGTCGAACCTGAATCCGTTGAACGGAACACGCCAGCCCGTGTCAATGCCAGAAGATCTGGACCATTGCTGCACACCGCAACAGTGTTAATATCAGCCATCCTCAATCCAACGTTCTGATTCACCCATGTTAATCCATTGTCAGAAGATCGCGCCACACCCTGTCCTGGCATGAACCACTTATTGCCGAGGGTTACGAAATTTGGAGACATGGCTAAGCGCGCAGAATCCAGGAAGTTCCAGGAGAGCCCCATGTCCGTTGAGCGATAGACTCCACTCCACGTAACGGCCAAAATACCAGAATCCGATGGAGCAAGCATGATGACCATCGTATCTACAAGACCATTGACTGACCGAATCCAAGTGCTACCAAAATCAGTCGAACGAAATACTCCTCCGGGCATGCAACCGGCGAGAAAGAGGGTGGAGTCCTTCGCAACAAGCGAAGCCGATCCGCAGCCAGAGAACTGACTCCCAATTTGAGACCAGGTCGTCCCGGCGTCACTCGAGCAGAACACACCTGCCTCATCGCTGGCTGCAATCACGCGTCCCGCACAAATCGCCAGCGCTCTGATGGCCCCGGGACCTGCGGACTTTGTCCATGTAATGCCAGCATCCGTCGTTCGAAAGTAGCTATTCGCGCCCATTCCAACGTAGATATCTCGGCCATTTGCCGCGATGCACTGGACCTCGCCGTATGGGCCACCAACGTGGACCCATTGCGCACATAAACTCGAATCAGCGAGCAGCCCGGCAAAAAACACGAATAAGTAGATTCCTCGCATAACAGTATGAACAAGCAATACTGACCTAATAACCTCACTCGTCACGGATTGTTACACATTCGAGTCAAAATTCCTTCTGTGACTCAAGTCACATGGCTACAGGTATGCCTATGCGGGCACGCGCGGGGCGAAGGGGGAATGCGCGGCTGGTGGAGTGTAGCGCACGCTTCGGCTTGCGCGTGCCCATTTCGCACAAGCTAAAGCATGTGCCACACACCACCGGCTTATTACACCGAGATTATTTTCGCATGGCGTAGGCTGCACGGAGGCCGACGATGAGATTCCTTGGCATCCCCGGTTCAAAGTACTTATTGTCGACTCCATTGATGAAGACGCCCGAGACATAGGACTCATCAGTGAGATTGCGAAGCGACGCAAAAAGATCGAGATCGAGTGGGCCGAGCGCATTGTGATACCCGACCGTCGCGTTCAAAATGGTGGATGCAGGCACGAGCGAGTGCTGGTTGGGGTCCGGGGTGCCGTCTGGTTTCTTGTCGTTTCGGTCGTCTGCAAAATACTGTCCGACATAGTCCGCCTCGCCTTCGAGGAATGGGCCAAACGGAGAGGAATACCGCACACGCACCGTTCCGAAGAGGCCCGGCACGCCCGCCATTTCGTTTCCATCGAAGTGCCCAAGCTCGTTTTCATAGCTAACGTACTTCGTCTTCATCATTGTAAAGGCTGCGTCGAGACTCAGGTTGTAATCGAACAGCGCCTGCAAACCGAGTTCAGCGCCTTGCCGTTGAGTTTCACCGGCAGTGAAGTAGAATGCGCCACCGTTCCAGGGGATAATGTCGTTCAAAACCTGGATAGTGAAAAGAGCGACATCGTAGGACACATGATGGATGAAGGATGATGAACCCACATCCCCGCGAGCGCCAAGCTCGATCGTCGAGGAGGTCGCCAATCCCAAAAGCGGATTGAAGACTGCGCCCGGCACGTAGGTGCCTCCCCGCGAGACGATAAGCGCGCTATCGGGCGGATCGATCTCGTTGAATGCCGGTGCCTCGACTCCCTGTCCGTACGATGCATAGACCGTGTGGTTCGGCGTGAGCCGATAGCTCAATGCGAGCTTCGGACTAACGTGGTCGAATGTCTTGTATTGCTGTGGGTCGGTCGTTATGAAGTCTTCGAAGTTATAATTGATATTGTCCATCCGCGCACCGACGCTAAGGAGAAATTGATCGAGCGTGAGTTCCTCCTGCAGGAAGAATCCCATCACGCTGGCCGCTTCGCGCTTGTCCTGATCGAGTGAGGTAGAGCGCGATGCACCGGGGCCGAGCGGCTTCCAGAATTGTATCGTCCCGTCCTGATATTGTTGATCGAACCCGGCCATTACTCTGCTCTCCATTCCGGAAAAATTCGCAGTCCACGAGTAGAAGCCCATCGTGCCGATGGTGTACCGGTTGAACTCGCGCCAGCTTCCGCGTTCACTGCGTGTAATCACTTTCGGTTGGTAGTATGCCGTGGCAGAGACTTCCTGCCCACCACCGAGGAGATGATCGATCGTCATGCCAAAGCGACCGACCCGGTCGAACCGATGCTCGTCATTTGCGACGTAGGTTGAGTCTGCCTGCATGGGATTCGCCTGGAAGGCATCCCACGAGAGCGGTCCCGGGATTCGGAAGATGTTTGTCGATGCTGCAATGACAGTCTGAAGCGTGGTCGCCGTGTCGAGCAAGGCATGCGCGACAATCGAGGCCGTGCCCTCGCGGCTATTCGAGTGGGGGCGGTAGCCATCGTAGGTCGTGTTCGAGGCGGCCAGAAACAGCGTGCCAGCTCCGAACGCGGCTGTACCAGCCAATGTGTTCTTCAAAAAACCATAGCTTCCGAATGAATTTCGGCTCGCAATCATCGGCGTGGACCCCATGCCTGTTGAGAGACTCAGCACACCTCCGCTGGCCGAGCCATAGAGAGCGGAAGCGTTTCCACGGAGCGCTTCGACACGAGAGATTGCGTTCAGATCGACGATATCGAGCGAGGTGCGGCCATCCGGTTCGGTCTCCGGGATGCCATCGACGATGAGGCGGATCCCGCGCAGGTTACCGGAATTCGAACGGTCGCCCGCTCCGCGAGCGCCGAAACCCCGCATCGTAATTCGCAAATCGGAGCCACCGGACCGGCTCTGCGCAAGCACCCCAGGCACAAATTGCAGCGCGTCCCTTAACTCGTATCCTCTCACTTCGCGAAACGCGGTATCCTCAATCACCGAGGCGGCCATTGGGAATCGCCGCAAATCCTCGGAAATCGGGGTGGCAATAATCAAAATTTCCTTGTTGCCTTTGAGCGTATCTACTCTCTGCGCGAAGGAAGGAGTGGTGAAACCGAACAAAAACAGCACGGGAAGAAGGAAGGATGATCTTCTCATAGGTATCGGAGAACTTGAAATTGTGATACTGACGGAAGAACAAACATACATTGAGCTTCATAAGAATGCAATGAGAATTGGATGAGAATCCTCTTATGTGGGAATGTTGGACTCATTGGCAGGATGACATGGATTGTCTTCCTGCACAGCGTGAGGTCGATCGTGCCGCATTCTAAGCGCAGAATGTTGTATGAGCGTACCAGCGCCGTCCCGCTTCGCGGCGGGCCTGCATGGCGCAGAGCGGGAATGCGCGGCTTGTGGAGTGTAGCGCACGCTTTAGCTTGCGCGTACGCATTTCGCACAAGCTAAAGCATGTGCCACACCTGCGAACCGGGCCGGGAAACCAGGGCACTACAATCTTTTTTCAGAATTCATCGAAAAATTGCGATGCCGGGAGGGTCGAACAACGTTGTAATAGATGGAAGGGGGTCTCTTCGCTTAACTTCCGATTCGGTGAACTGGGCTGCATGCGCACCAATGGTGCGCTGCCTTTTGGCAATGCACAACTTGGGACTGTGAGATCATCCATGATCTCAGCGGACTACTCTTGGGCGATGACCCATCCCTCGGCAAGCTCTTTCTCGACGACGCCATCAATGAAGCGGCTCGGCTTGGAGAGGACGATGCCTGACTCGCGGTCGTAGAGATTGGTCGGATACGTGATGATGAGATGCTCCTTGGCGCGCGTGGCGGCGACGTACATGAGGCGGCGCTCCTCCTCCAAATCTTCCTGATCGCGCGCGGCGTGGACCGATGGAAAGCGTCCATCGAGACAGTTCGTGATGATGACCGCGTTCCACTCCAAACCTTTGGCCGAGTGAATCGTGCTCAGCGTCAGGATTTCGTTGTCCTTCGTGCTCTCTTCGATGTCGGTGAGCGATTCGGTCGGCGGATCGAGCGAGAGATCGCTGAGCAGCGACGTCAGCGAGCGGTAACGCTCCGTGATAAGCTGGAATGTCTCGATGTCTTTCTCGCGCTTTTGGTAATCATCGTACTTGCGGCGCAGGATTGGCTTGTAGTACTCGATCAGATGCTCCACTTTTTCGGGTGGCGTCATCCGGTCGCTCGCGACAAACTTTAGCGCACCGAACAAGCTTTCGATTGCTGAAGATACTTTCGGTGCCGGACTCGATGGTGAACGATCCTCATCATTCTCAATATCGGAGGTTCGAAATCCAAAACCAGAATCGACAATTTGATTGACGATGCGCTCCGCCGTCTTTGGCCCCACGCCATCATGTAGCAGCAAAATCCGAAACCAGCTCACTGCGTCTTTCGGGTTTTCGATGACGCGGAGCATGGCGGTCAGGTCCTTGATGTGCGAGGTCTCGATGAACTTCATGCCGCCGATCTC
>JADGPZ010000217.1 GCA_017882165.1 Candidatus Kapaibacterium sp. | reverse complement strand
ACGACGGCATGGCCGCGCTTTGAAAAGCCGTGCGCGCTCGATACGTTGATCACCATCTGCAGCGTCGCGAGCAAGCGCTTATAGGGATGCGACTTGAGCAAACCGGAGATGCTGAGGATCTTCGAAAGCCGGGGTGCGGCATATCCTTCCGGGAGGCTCTTTGCCAGCAGGATCAGCGCGGCGCTCGGCATGTGGTCCAGGAATACTTCTTCACCGTGATGGATCCGCTTCAGGTCCACGTCGTTCGGGAGATCGCACGTTCCCTCGAAAAAGTCCGCTATCTCGGGGAATTGATGTTCCAGCGACAATTCGTCATTCGTATCGGCGCTGAAAAGCTGTCCGAAGCACTCCGGCCCCCGCGCCTCGACCAAAATCTTGATGGTGCGATCGGCGAGGACATCGGTCTGGGTTGCGAGGAAGTCAACGCGGGCCTGGCCCCAGCCCATAGATTCAGTGGCGGTGCTCGTAGCGGCTATGCTTGCGGCGGCTATGCCGGTACGCGTTGGATGCGCGGATAATGACATGGTGGCGACACAATAAGAACACGACAGAGAATGGCGAAGTGGATGAGCGACCATCCACGATCCTACAAATATAAGAACTTTTTGGAGCGCCGCTCTCATTCCAGCAATATGCGTCTTTTTCGGTTGTTTGTCTTAGTTCTTATTCTGTCGCCGTATGTCACCGCCTGCGCCCAGTATTCCACGGGCCAAAGCGTGGAAGGCAACCCGACCCACTTCGATCTTTCGTCTTACCCCGCCGCGTCGGACCGGGTGATGAAAAGCGTGGCGGAATGGAAGTCCGTCTTGTCTGGCGCAGCATTCGACGTGCTCCGCCAGCAGGGGACGGAGCCGGCATTTTCGGGCGCGCTCTTGAAGGAACATGGGACGGGGATTTTTGTCTGCGCAGCATGTGGCAATCCCTTGTTCAGCTCATTGGCGAAATTCGAATCGGGCACGGGCTGGCCGAGCTTCTGGGCGCCAATCCAAACAGGCAGAGTCATCGAGAAGACAGACAACTCGTTTGGCGAGGCTCGGACAGAAATTCAGTGCTCAAGATGCCAAGGCCACCTGGGCCACGTCTTCGATGATGGCCCAAAGCCGACGGGATTGCGCTACTGTATAAATTCGGTGGTGCTGCGGTTTGAAAAGCGGTAACTATTCCATATTCTGGGAATGTTTGGGGCCGATTCCATTTTTTAACACTCTTGAACGCCAGACTCTTGCGTCGATATTTTAACTCGTTATGAACTACAAGTACTACCCGAACCGCCCGGAGCGGCTGACCAAGGAATTCGTTGAAGCAGAATACGCGAAGCTGCTCGCGCGCGTCGAGGCGGCCGAAGCCTCGCCCGATCCGAAAGCATGGATTGCACTCTACGGCGATTGGAATGGGCTGAGCGCCTACGTCAGCGGCGAAGCCAGCCGGACGAGCTATCAGCACTCGGCCCACATGAATGACGCGAAGTGGGACGAGGCCGACAAGTACATCCGCGAGCACTTGATGCCAGCCTACGAACAGGGCGGCTCCGCAATGCTCGCGTTCACGCTGAAGAGCCGCCACCGCGTGGCGATCGGCAAGCATTATGGGCCGTACCTCATCGACGCGCTCATGACGCAGGTCGAACCGATGGCGCCTGTCAACTCCGATCTGCGCATTCGGGAGCGCGATTTGGCCGATCAATACGATAAGATTCTGGCGTCTGGCGAAGTTGACGTGCTTGGAAAGAAGGTCACGCTGCCGGTCGCGCGTAACATGGGGACGGAAGCCGATCCCGCCACGCGCAAGGCGGCGTTCTTCGCGTATCGCCAGTGGTTCCTCGATCATCACGATGCGCTTGGGTCCATATTCGACAAGCTGGTCCATACACGCGATGAAGAGGGCCGCAATCTCGGACATGCGAATTATATTCCACTCGGCTACATGCAAATGCGCCGCACGGATTACGGTCCGGCCGAAGCGAAGGCATTTCGCGATTCCGTGCTGAAGTACGCCGTGCCGCTTGCCAAGCGCCTCCGCGAGCAACACGCTGCAATCCTTGCCGGGCACACGAATGGGCAGCCCCTTCTGCTCAAGCCGTGGGATGCGGGCTATCATCCGGAGCTGACGCTTCCGACCGGCATCGCTCCGGTTGATTCTCAACTCGACAAGGCGCAGCACGTATTCGAATCGATCTCACCGCGATTAGCAAAGCATTTTACGCGGATGCGCCAGGAGGGACTCATCGATCTGGAGAACCGCAAAGGCAAGCGTGCTGGTGCATTCTGCACATCATTTCCCGATGAGGGCCGTGTCGCGATCTTCTGCAATTCGACCGGCGACGAGGACGATGTCTCAACGCTGATGCACGAGATGGGCCACGCATTTCAGGCGTGGGAGAGTCAGGCGATCGAGGCCGTCGATCTGCAATGGCCGACGAGCGACATGGCCGAGGTCCACTCCATGGGCATGGAGTTTCTGAGCATGCCACAGATGACCCAGTATTTCAGTCCAGACAACGCGCGGAAATTCGAGCGGAAGCATCTGTATGATGTCGTTTCGCTCATGTGTTATATCTGTGTGGTCGATGAATTCCAGCATTGGGTCTACGAGCATCCGAATGTAACGCTCGCCGAGCGCGATGCGGCCTGGAGCGAGATCGCCAACAAGTATACGCAGGGCATGGACTACACCGGCATCGAGGCGATGAACTACGCCCGCTGGTATGCGCAAGCACATATCTTCCAGACGCCGTTCTATTATATTGATTACGCTATCGCGCAGACTGGCGCCATGCAGCTTGGTATGATGAACGCCGAAGACCACGATAAGGCGCTCGACACCTACATCAAGCTGTGTGTGAAGGGTGGCACAAGAAGCGTGCTGACAACATTCGCGGAGGCGGGACTGCGCTCGCCATTCGATCCGACGACGATGCGCGACCTCATGGACTTCGCCGCGCGGACGCTCGGCATGTCAACCTACGCGGAGTCCGGCGTCGCCGCCTAAACACCCAGTACCGTATTGGATTTCACCCCCTCTTCGAAAAGGAGGGGGTATTTTATTTTAGAAGTTCGAACCGTAGCTGACGGTCAGGAAGATCCCGCTCAAATTCTTGAGCGATTCGCTCGTCGTGCTCTCGATCTCTCCAGGGTAGGGGATAATGAAGTAGCGCAAGCTCGCTCCGAATGTACTCTTGGGATCGGTGCCGAACTTCGCCCCGACGCCGAAGAACCCACCGGGTATCACCTTCGACTGCTGCTGTCCGAAGGCGGAAAAGAAGTCTAAGGCGTAGGGCGTGGTCATTGCGATCACCGGTCCCGCGCCGGCGGTCACGTACGGTCGAAGATTCTCGCTGAGCGCATCGCGGAACAGCCGGTACTCCAGGCTCGCCATGATCGGGATCACAAAGATCCGGTTGACTTTATTGACATCGACCAGATTGAATTCGTGTGTGCCGGTCGCTGTGCCGATCTCGGCAGAAACGGTGGCCGAGATGTCCGAGCCGAAGGAATGGCCCATGAAGAGTCCGGCGCCAAATCCGTAGTCGCTGAAGGAAGCGTTGATGCCCCACGCGTTTGGATATTCGCGCGCGGCTTGCATCGGGCTTTTGATGAGCGGCTGCGACGGCTCGAAGATGATCGCCGAGTCTTGCTTCGGTGTGGCTGGCGCGGTAGCGGGGGCGCTGCCCATCGGCGTTTGGGCGCGCAAGGAACTCGCAGCCAACGTGACCGCGATAACCGCAAGACCGACTATATTCGAGATTCTATTTCTGTTCGCTTTCATAACTATCTCCCACGCAAACCGACCGAGCGACAAGCGAGTACACCAAGACCAACTTGTGTGCCAGGACAACAGTTCGCAAGGATGGAAGCTGTGGGGTTAAATCGGTTTAACGACGTATCTTTGCATTAATG
>JADGPZ010000216.1 GCA_017882165.1 Candidatus Kapaibacterium sp. | reverse complement strand
GTCAAGGACGAGCTCGTTGGCACCGTCACGCAAGCATGGGAGAAGCAGTTCACGCCGGGCCTGGAGTGGACTGGCTCGGTCGCCGCTGTGCTTGCGATTGCAGGGGCGCTGATCCTGCGTTCCGCAAAGCGTCAATAAGGGTCGTAAAGAACGGACGAAGTTCTGTTCATCCGTTCGCCGAAGAATGTTTTGTCCCTGAATCGCATTTAGCACCATCGTGGATGCGGGATCATCCACCTGCCCCGTGGTACCATGGACCGAAGAACATTCCTGAAGATCACCGCTACCTCCGCTGCGATTAACATCGCATCGCGCGATACATCATTGGCCGGCACGAATGCCCATGCTAAGGTAATACCCATTGCCGATGGATCGGCGGCCGAAGACGAGAAGTATTGGTCGCTCGTCCGCGATGAGTTTCCGATCTCACGCGAAGTGCTTTACTTCAACAATGGCACCATGGGCCCAAGCCCGCGCATTGTGACCGATCGTGTGACCCAGCGCATTATCCATGTGGATTCGACCGGCGATTATGGTGGCGATTACGAAGGTATCAAGTCTGCCGTTGCTCGCGTCATCAATGCAAAAAGCGGTGACGACATTGCCTTCACACACAATGTCAGCGAAGCAATCTCGATCGTCTCGTCCGGCATTGAACTGAAGGCTGGCGACGAGGTCCTGTTAACAAATCAGGAGCACGCCGGCAACGCGATCCCCTGGCTGGCGCGCAAGAACCGCGATGGGATCGCGATCAAATTCGTGCCGCTGACGAACGAGAAGTGGGAGCCATACAGCGACGACGAATTCCTTCAGCGGATCAAAGATGCGATCACGCCGCGAACCCGCGCGATCTCGATGCCGCATTTGACCTGCACGACCGGACACATTCTGCCGATCAAACGCATTTCGCAGCTTGCGCGCGAGCATGGAATCTGGATGCTTGCCGATGGCGCGCATCCGCCGGGAATGCTCCTGACCGACGTTCAGGATTTGGGCGTCCATGCGTATGCCTCCTGCGGTCACAAGTGGCTCTGTGGGCCGAAGGGAATCGGATTCCTCTATATCGCGCCGGACTTCCGGGAACACGTCATTCCCACCTGGACCGGCGGCGAGGCCGACAAGTATTGGGGCTATGATGCACGGCTCGATTTCATGACGACCGCCTCGAAGTATGATTTCGCGACGCAGAACTTCGCGCTGTTCGATGGACTCCACGCGGCCATCGACTATCAGGAAAGCATTGGACTGGATAAGATCGAGCAGCGCGTGCTCCACCTCACAACGATGCTGCGCAATGGCTTAAAGGAGCTTGCGCCTGGCCATTTCCATTTCCTGACACCGCCGAACTCCATGAGCGGCCTGACGACGATCAAGCTCGAGCACATGGACTACAAGGAGTTTTTCAACAAGATGTGGGAAAAACGCAAGGTTCGTACCCGCGTTGTACCGGAGGGAGGTCTCGAAGCAAGCCGTTTTAGCGTCCATATCTACACTTCGGAGGACGATGTCGCTTCATTCCTGGAGGTAGCAAAAGCGACGCTGGCCTAATCAGGGGAAACTTGCCAGCCATAAGCGGCTGTTAGCGCACCGCTCCATCACAAATGGTGGCCCGGTCAGGTAGCTCAGTCGGTAGAGCAAAGGACTGAAAATCCTTGTGTCGGCGGTTCGATTCCGCCCCTGACCACTAACCAACTACGAATTACGAATTTCAAATTACGAATCGAGCGATTAAGACCTCTTGCATCCACGAGAGGTCTTTTGCTTTTTGTTAGTCTAACCGTCGCTTTGGCCTCCTGCGGCCACAAGCAGAGCGCCGTCATGCACTCCGCGCTTGGCGGCAAGAAATTTGGCGGCCGCTACACGCTGAATGAGATCCGCGGCAATCCGTCCTCGCTCGATCCGGTGCGGATGAACAGCAAGGTCGAGGATGACATTGGCTCGAACATCTTCGATAAGCTGGTCGAGAATAACTCACGACTCGAACTCGTACCCGAGCTTGCGAAGTCCTGGGACATTTCGCCGGACGGCAAGACGTACACGTTCCACCTCCGGACGGATGTCCTGTTCCATGATGACTCGTGCTTTCCGGGTGGCCACGGGCGGAAGTTGAATGCGAAGGACGTGAAGTATTCGTTCGAGCGGGTGTGCAATCCGAGCACGCTGACGAGTGGGTATTGGGTCTTTCAGGATATTGTTGAAGGGGCGAATGAGTATTTCAATGGAGACGGCGCGCAGGCTGGAAGTACTGTGCCACGCGAGGTTAGTGGATTCCGCGTTGTCGATGACTCTACATTTGTTGTTCAGCTTACGAAACCCTTTGCGCCGTTTCTGGAGCATTTGACGACGAGTTTTGGATACATCACTCCGCACGAGGCAGTCGAGCACTACGGCAAGGACTTTTTCCAGCACCCGGTCGGTACAGGCGCGTTCCGATTCTCGTATTGGAAGCCCGATCAGGAAATTCTGCTTACTCGCAATCCGAACTACTGGGAGCATGACTCGGCAGGCAATCAACTGCCGCTCTTAGACGAAGTCAAGTACACCCTTATCAAGGACGACAAGACTCTGATGCAGTCTTTCCTCCAAGGCTCCGAGGATGAAGATTTCACGATTCCGACCGAGAGCTTCCAGCAGATCGTGACGCCCGAGAAAGAACTCACATCGCAATATACCGGCAAGTACGCACTGCAACATGTTTCCGCGATGAACTCCTACTTCATGGAGTTTCTCTGCTCGAAGCCACCGTTCGACAACATGGCTCTGCGCCGCGCGATGTCGTTTGCTGTGGATCGCGAGAGCATCGTCAAATTCGTGCTGAAGAGCGCGCCGCACAGTCCGGCCGAGCATGGCATTATCCCGCCGGCATTCTCGCGCTATCCGATTGATGACGTGCATGGCATCGCATACAATCTTGACAGCGCGCGATTTTGGTTGGATCGTGCTGGATACCCGAATGGTCATGGTGCGCCGTCGATCACGCTCGCGGTCTACAACGAGCCGCGCCCGATGCAAATCGCCGAGGCGGTGCAAGAGATGTGGATGAAGATCGGACTGGACGTTCAGCTACAAATCATGCAGTCGGCACAACTGCTGGATGGCTCGGAAGATGGAAAGCTTGGCCTCTGGCTCACGCGCTGGTATGCCGATTATCCCGAGCCGGAGAACTTCCTGAATCTGCTGAATGGTCGTCTCATCCCAAAGCAGGCTGGACTCAAGAGTTATCCCAACAGCGCACGCTGGAACAGCGAGCGATTCAACGATCTATTTTATCAGGCGATCGGTACGACCGACGAATCCCAACGCATGAAGCTCTATGCCGGAGCCGAGGACGTTGCGGCATACGAAGCTCCCTCGATTCCGCTCTTCTATGAGGAGCATTATCGGCTGCTTCAGCCGTACGTCCGAGATAACCCGCTCGATCCGATGAATCGGATTGACCTCAAATATGTGTGGCTGGATAGGTAAACTGGCGCTAATCTTCAACAACCGTCATCCTGAACGAAGCGGAGCGGAGTGAAGGATCGCATGATGCGAAGCCAAGGAAGGGCTATCGAAACGCGATTCTTCGCTTCGCTCAGAATGACGTGTCCCGAAACAGAGTTGCGATCGATTGGGATGGATAAGGGCGAACGGGATGTTTGCCCTCCCAAATGAAAATCCAAAACGATCTGCTTCTAAGAGCCGCGCGGCGTGAGCCGGTAGAACGCGCACCGGTCTGGTTTATGCGGCAGGCGGGCCGCTATTTGCCCGAGTATCGCGCCGTCCGCGCCAAGCACACGTTTCTCGAAATGGTCCGCACGCCGGAGTTGGCAGCGGAAGTGACGATCCAACCAGTCGATCTTGTTGGCGTCGATGCGGCAATCATCTTCTCGGACATCCTTGTCGTGCCAGAAGCAATGGGCATGGAGT
>JADGPZ010000029.1 GCA_017882165.1 Candidatus Kapaibacterium sp. | reverse complement strand
TCCGCGTCAAGTTGCCAGCGTGCAATTCCCGTCTCTGCCACTGCTCTTGGTTCAAATCTGAGTCCTGCTGGTTTAGACACATGAGCGGTGTCCGTCGTGAACATCGGCTCCATAACCTCCCATTGATTCGAAGTGATCTCGACGCGCCGATTCTCCTGCGCGCCATCGGTATCGCTCGTGCTCGATGGCTTTTGCGGCAAGTTCCGCGATTGCAGTTTCATGCGAGATGGGTCAATCCTCCAAACGTCGCGCAGGTAGGCGAAGACGGTCTCCGCGCGCGAGCGAGAGAGCCCGGTGATGGCTGTTTCTTCCGCACCGTCGTTGCAGCCTGCAATCGTCAGGCGCCCGCCTGGATATTCCCTCATGCGCTGGCCGAAAATGTTGAGTGCCTCGTAATAGAGCGGCAGAGTCTCGTATTCATAGAAACGGCGAAAATCATAGTCGCGTGTTTCGTGCGAGGTGAGCTTGTGATAGCGCACCGGCATCTCCGATGAGCCTCTCTCAAAGAAGATGTAGTTCAACAGCGGACGATATTGCGTGCGAATGTAATCTTCGACAACAAGCTCTTTGATGGGCCGCACGGTTTGGTCGAGTTCCACCCCTTCGACGCGGAGCGATGCGGCGATGGCGGCCAATCTCGGCTTCTCCGGTCGGGGCGGAGTGGGCGGTGGGCTTGGCGGATGAGGTGGCGGATGAGGTGGCGGCAGTGGTGGAGGCTCCGCCTTCCTCGGGGTGTATTCAATCGAGACTCCGGCCGTCACCGAATTCGCGCGCCAAGTCATACCTTGCGCGATCGGAGTAATACCATACGTAAAGAACGCTTCGGGCACGAGGTGCAACGAGCCGGAGGCGTTCATCGGTAACTCGTATTGACCGCCAATGGTAATACCAGCCAGTATCACCGCAGCACCAGGGATCGTGCCAGAATAATCATTCCGCACTCGACCAACAGCTCGGCCATTACTATCAACGAACACGCCATTGGAAGGCAGCGAGACTTCCTCCTTCTCCTCAAACGACTTCGAAGTCACGTAACCGAGGGTTGGGCCGGCCAGCACTCGCCACCCGCCGGAAGGATGAAATGCGATCAGCGGAGAAATCGCGATTGTCCCAATCTTCGCATTCAGCGTTTTGACAAACGAGCCATCCACGAGTTGGTCGCTTTGGTTGATGACCTTTGTAACCTCGGTATTTGTCAGCGTCGCACCGAGATCGTGATAGGCGAGACGAAATTCCATTGCAAGCTGCGGACTCAACGGCAGCAGATACGATCCTCCGAAGTCAACCCCAAACCCGCTGCCGCTTGTGAAGGGGGCACCGCATACCGGGCAATCGGGTATATACTGAAAGTTGCTGACGTGATATGACAGGGCGCCGTTAACAAAGACGCCGTAACGTGCGCTCGAATCGAGCCGCTGCGAATATGCAACCGATGCAATGAGGAATGACCAATGAAGAATGAGAATACAGGCTCGCATTCGCAAGCGGTCATGAGTATCTCTCCTCACCGGTATACCTCCAACTTCCGGAATTCTCTCTGGGTTGGCGATTGCAGAATGATGGTATAGATTCCGCTTTGCAGCGATGAGACGTCAATCGTCGCGTGATATAGGCCTGGTTCGGACTCCCCCGCCAGCACAGTCAGGACATTGCGGCCCAGCATATCGACAATGCGAAGCGTGGTGATCCCCGGTTCGATCAAGCGATAGTCGATTGAAAGACTTCCGCCCGCAGGGTTCGGCGCCATCGAGGTGATTCCGAAGTATCCATCCGCGCTGAAAAGCCGCTTGCCCCCTTGCGTGCAAATGCCAAGAAGCTTGAATGTGCCATTGCTCAAGCTTGTCGTCACCGGTTTGCCGTTGGTCCAGACAAGCGAATCGAGATGGAGCACAGTTTCCTCTGTGTCGCCAAGCGCGACGGTGAATCCAACTTGGATGAGTGCTCCGCTTGTCAAGGCATCCGAACGATTGCCAGAGATCGTGATGATGCGATCGCGTCCGGCATCCACCGATGGCCACGCATCGTCCGGCTCCAGCAGCGAACGATTGAACCGCAGCGTACAAGTGAATTGCGTTGCGCCAGAACTGTCGAGCCGGTACGAAGCGATAATATTGATCGGCACCACAACATGATCGCCGGGCGCGGCGGCGAGATCGGGTAAGCCGAGCATGACATCCGGCATGGCCTGCGCGATCGTGATCGTGATCGAGTCGATAGCTTCACAGCCATTGGTGTCAGCTACGAGGACTCGGTACGTTCCGGCCGTTCCGACAATGAGCGAATCCGACGACCCGAGCGAATCTGTACCTGCGGACCAGTAGTACTTGTTGAACATTGCAGCAACGTGCAGCGTGACCGAGTCCCCCGCTTTCGCAAGTTGCACCGAGTCAGCCATAATCTTGACCACTGGCTGCGACAGCGCGACAATACTGATCGGTACGGACTGTCCCTGACAACCGCCCGAAGTCGTTACGGTCAGAGTATAGTTGCCAGCATTTGATACGATGATTGTTGGGGTCGTGTCGCCGGTGCTCCACCGATACGTGGCGTACACAGCATCGGACTTCAGCGTATCGAGCGTTCCGAAACAGATCGCCGGCAAACCCAAGATGAGCGGCGTCACACTCTTGCCGACTGCAATATCACGAGTTGTCGAACTGGCGCATGGGCCACTCGCAGTGAGCGTGATGTGCCCCGTCCCAGAATCCACCCAAGTAACCACGACGGAATCGCCGGTTGCACTCGCCGGTGTTCCTCCCACCACGGTCCAGGAATGGATCACTCCGGTATCCGGATGGACCGAGTAAGTCACGGTACTGCCGGTGCAGACTGTCAGCGGCCCGTTGAAATTGGATGACGGCTTAGGCAGCACAGAAACCGTGACGCTGTCAAAGAACTGACACGCGCCCTTCGTCGTCGTGACATAGTATGTCGTGGTCGCAGCCGGTGAAACGACTTGCTGAGAGTCTGCCGGATTGGCAAATGTTCCGCCGCTCCAGGTGTAGGAATCGGCACGAGTCGAACCGATCACACCACTATCGCCGGCACAGATGGAGACGGTGTCACGCAGGACAATCGGATATTCATACTTGTCGGCACCTTCCTGCAATGTGAACGGCGGAAGCTTGCTGCCGTCCTTCCCCGCCGTTGCGCCGTAGGAGGTGTTCTCAATGGAAGGATCCGAGCATCCGACTAAGAGTCCCGGATTCCCGCCGTTCGCCTGGATTGGCAGAGCAGGAGCAAATCCACCGTAGACCGCTCCACCACTTCCGCCGCCGCCTGGGCCGAAGCCGAAAGCGCCATCAGTGTTGGCATTCCCACCATTGCCTCCGAGGACTTGGACTTTGAGTGAACCAGTAACATTGCCAACATCAAGAACGACGGTTCCGCCAGCTCCGCCGCCGCCGGCACCATCTATGTTCGAGGCCGCAGGAACGCTGGCGCCGTTGCTCCTAATCGTGCCTCCCACACCATTGATCGCCTTCGCGCGAATAATGACGATTCCTCCTCCGCTGGCACCCGCCGTTCCCTGCCCATTGTTCTCATGTCCACCACCGCCGCCACCGCCCAGGAGCAGTGCTTTGCCGGAGTCCGCAATCAAACCGTGCCCACCAACACCGCCAACCGCCAATCTCTTGAATCCACTCTCTCCACTTGTTTGATCGCCGCCTTGTCCGCCATCGGTCAGGTTCGCTCCACCGCCACCGCCGGAGTTGTGCGAATCGCCACCGCCACCGCCATTGGCGGGAGCTCCACGCCCAGCAACCAGCATTATGTTCGAAGTCCCAATTCCTTCCCCCTTCAATCCGCCGGTGCCAGTGTCCGGCATCGCGTAACCGGCCGATGGCACACCTCCATTTTGATTCTTGCCGCCGCCTGCAAAGCCAAGCCCACTCACATCGATATCGGACTCAAGCGTCAGCGTGCCGCTTGCTTCAATCATGATGATCCCTCCCCTGCCCAACTGCGCGTTCCAAGGTTCTGCGGTGAGTGGAGCCGCAACGGTTGCATCACCATATTGCGGAATGCGGACGATCTGCACCAGACCTCGTGGATCGTAATGATTCAGAAGCTTATTCTTGAATCGGATTGTGACGGCGTTAGGAATTCCCTTGACTTCAGCAATCTCGCATAGTCCCGCAGCGCCAAAACTCACGACGGACCCGTACGCCGACGTATTCGACTGGTCGATCGTGGCACCGCGCATTTGGATGATGAGGACACGGTCGCCTGGGGCGAAGATCTTCGCAGTATCAACGACAATCGTGTTCCGGCATTCATCGATTGCAACCACATGCTGATAGCGATTGACAATACCGGAGATGCTTTGCGCAGATACGGGCGCGGAAAAGCCCGCCGTACTTCCACAAGCTACGGCGATTAATAGAAGTAAATACGCTCCACGCTGGCTCATCACTGCTCGAAGAACAACCCGAAAGTCCGATCAAAGAATCTAACTCTCAAGCCTGTGAAGGGATAAAGATTAATCGTAAGGATATTTAACCGCTACAGGCGTGAGAAACTGTGAATCCGCTTAAATTCGGGATCGGTACGGTTGTTGAATGATTGCTCAGTGTTCAATGTCATCCGTTCAATTACTTACCAAGAAAGACAATTTTAATATGAAGACCTTCTTAGCCGCAGCTTCAATCGTAGTGGCTTCAGCGGCATTTGTCGCTTGTTCCTCCACGAACTATCCCAATCCAGCGACGGTGCAGCTTAGCTCGAACATCATAGCGCTTTCGGCGGCCGACACGACCAAGACGGTCGATGCCGCCCTGAGCTGCGGCTGTCCGTGCATGTTGAGTGACATGAAAGTGACCGGTGACACCGATGTCATCCGTTTCAATCTCGCCTCCCATCAAACCGAGGAATCCACCCACCATATTACTGCGACCGCAATGCCGTCAATGGCGAAACCGGGCACATATTCCTGCGTGTTTTCATTTACAATGCACGACCCCATGGAAATGGGAGGTATGCATGATTACGCGGCCAGTGTGACGGCCACGTTCACTCGATAATCCGAAAAACGAAATGATCATTAAAATGCTCGTCCGCCCGCTTTCGATTTGCTCGATCGTGATACTTTGGGGTCTCGCAGCATCGTCTCTAATGGCGAAACCTACACCCGCTGGTTCGGCAGACACTGCGGTCGTTGCGACAGATACCGTCCACGTTCTCAACATGGTGTGCGGATCGTGCGACAACACGATCAAGACCAAGCTCCGGAAGGTTGCTGGCGTGCAGTCCGTTCAGGCGGATCACGAGACTGGAACCGTCATCGTGGAGCACAATCCCTCGCTCACTAAGGACGACATCGAGAAGAGTATTTCGAAGATTGGCTATAGTACCAAGACGCATCCAGCAAACAAAGCCGCACATGAGGGACTTCCCTCCTGCTGCAAAAAGGAGAATCAATAATTATGCTCCCACGTCCGCATTCCTTCATTCCGTACATCGCCGTACTTATCGTAGTATCACTGAACTTCTTTGGATGCCACAAGTCCGCAAAGAGCACCAGTGAACAGGCGCAGGCCCTCATGGCCGATAGTACCGCTCGCGCGATTATCGTTCAAAAGATCGTGGAGGATCCTAAGATGTTCATTGAGATTCAACAACTCATGATGCAGCAGCGCACGGACACTACGGGTGGTGGAATCTGCAATTTCATGATGCAAAAGGCTCGGTCCGATTCCGCTCTGGCGGAACACATGTGTACTGTAATCGCCTCCGACAGCATGATGGCATCCAAGATGCGCGCGAAGCTTGGGATCTCTCCTGTGCGAGGCCAGCAGCAACAAACTCCGGGTGTTCACGACAAAACCCATGTCGTCGGCAATCAGCATCACCCATAGCTCGGCTGGCGCTCATTCGCCATGCAGAACCGGATGAGTGAATCTTTTTCCCTCTTCCAGCGTCTGAGAGAATACGATGAAGCGGTTCTTACGATTTTTTCTCGCGATTACGATCCTCGTCTCGACGACAGGCGTGACGCTGACCATGCGCGTCTGCGCGAAGAAATCGGGCAAGATAACGGCCAGCTGTTCGGCATGCAAGAAGCCGGGATCCGCCGTGAAATCTTGCTGTGTATCCATCTCGAAGCACCTCTCGGTCACTTCCGAGTTTGGGAAGCCGGCTCCGGTCAAGTCGGATTTTGCTGCTTCACTTCTTCCGCTGCTCCTTGCGTCAGGCATCTTAATGCGTTACGCCGTTCGCCGCACGCTGGTTCGTGTTACCGCTCTGCCGCAAACTTCGGTGGAGAAGTGTGCCCGGTTCTCGACCTTCCGCATTTAGCGATTCATACTTTCGGCTAAGTTTCGTGGGTGACCGCAACGTCGCTCCCACCGATGGTATTGTATCGCAAAATGAAGAAAAACACATTCTCAATATTCGCTTTCGTTTGCGCACTGCTCCTTGCAGGAGGTACCGCATGCGCCCAATCTGCTTCGACCGATAGCTCGATTGCCGGGCTGTATGCGCTGCTCGCAAGAATCGAATCGCATCCGATGGCTGCCTCCGGACGAGCGCAGATCGATGCCGCACGCCGGAGGATTGCACAGAAGTCGGCACTCCCCAACCCGATGCTCATGCTCGGCGCGGAGAACCTTCCGACGAACTCGTTCAGCTTCTCGGAAGAGCCGATGACCTCCAAGATGATCGGCATCAGCCAGATGCTCCCCTATCCCGGCAAACTCAAGTTCGAGGGAGAGATCGCTGCACAAGACACGCTCACAAGTCAGGATGATCTGAGCGAAGCGCTCAACATGCTTGCCCGCGACGCGAAGCTCGCATACTTCGACATCTATCATCTCGAACGAGCGATTGCCGTCAATGAAATGCACGCCCGCGCATTGGATGGCCTCATCCAACTCGCCGAGTCGAAGCTCGCCACTGGCAACGCGACGCAATCGCAGGTCTTGAACCTCAAGCTGGAGCGCGCGAACATCGCGACACAGATTATCGAAGATCAAACGATGGTGCGTGAGCGCAGGGCGGATCTGATACAGGCCTCCGGGAGCACAACGGATGTGGCGGTGACATCCAATCTTGGACTTCCTCCTTTCGACTATTCCCTGATCGCTCTTGATTCGATCTCAAGCGAGAACCGCCCAACACTCAAGAAGTTGCGCGCGCAAGCAGAGCAGAACCGGCTTATGTATCAGCGAAATGACTTGGATAAGTATCCTGATTTTCAGGTCTCGCTGGCATACATGCAGCGTAGCGCACTCTCGGCCACGTCGCCGATGAACCCAATGAACTTCCCCGGCGCAGCGATGGCTGGTGTAACGCCGACACCCATGACGCAGACCGACATGCTTTCCGCAACGGTGAGCATCGAGCTTCCCTTCAACTTCGGTGGCAAACGAACGGAAGCGCTCGGCGAGGCCGACGCCATGCGCTCGATGAAGGAAGCCGATGCGCGAGTCGAAGAACTCAACATTCACGCTGGCATTGCAACAAATCTTGCGAAGCTCGATGGCATCCGGCAGGAATACGCACTGCTTCGAAACGATATTTATCCTGCCGCTCAGCAGGCGGTGCAAACGACCGTCGCCAGCTACACCTACGGCAAGACGAGCATTGACGAGGTGATCCGCACGCAGCTTGCACTCTTCCATCGCGAGCACGATCGGTTTGCCCTGGAAGCGGAATACAACAAAGCAATCGCAACGATTGAATATCTGACTGGAACGACACTCGCTCAGTACACGAGCGTGAATGACTGGAAATAGGAGGTTATGTTATGACTACCCAAAGCACAACAGGAAGTAGAAGAAGCAAGGTCTGGTACTGGGTGCTCGCCCTCGGCGTTATTGCGCTCGGTATCGTGCTCGTGCTGCTGTGGCTATCTTTCAAGAAGCCTGCGAGCCAGCAAAGAACGACCACCGCCACGTCGACCGCGGCGACCGCGGTACCGGAGATGGTAAGCTTGACGAACGAGGCAATGGTCCGTTCGGGAATTAGCGTGACGCCAGTTGAGAATCGCACGTTCACGTCAGAGATCTCGACCATCGGCGTGATCGAGATTCCCGAACCATCCCAAAAGACGATCTCGGCGCGCGCGCGCGGAAGGATCGAGCACATGTTCGTCGCTGCAACTGGCGCATACGTTCACAAAGGTGAGCCACTCTTCGAGTTTTATAGCCCCGACATTCTGAGTGCAGAGAAGGACTACCTCATCGCCGCTGGCGCTGGTGAGATGGACCAAGGACACACCCCTGGCATGGAGCACCACGCCGACGCTGGGCTGCTGCGGGCAGACAAGAAGCGGCTCGAACTCTATGGGTTGACAGCGGATCAAATTCAGAAGCTGGGCCAGGATGCAGTTGTTGCTAACACAGTGACCATCACAGCTCCAATGGACGGGCTGATTCTCCAAAAGTTATCGCAGGAAGGAGCGTATGTCGAGGAAGGCACGAGCATTTTTCAACTTGCCGATCTGTCGAGCGTTTGGGCCGAAATCAATGTGCCCGAACAAGTCATTCGGTTCGTTCGCGTTGGCCAGTCCATCCCGATTCGCTCGGAGGCGTATCCGAGCGAGCGCTTTGTGGGCAAAGTTATTTTCATCTCTCCGGTCGAGGATCAATCCTCACGCACGATCCGTGTTCGGCTGAGTCTGGCGAATCCGTCATACAAGCTTCGTCCGCAAATGACCTTTACCGCGATCATCCGCTCCGAACTTGGACGCTCGCTCGCAATTCCGCAGAGTGCTGTCGTGCGTACTGGCGCCGGAGACTACGTATGGGTCACGGATTCGAGTAATATGTTCACGCGGCATGAGGTCGTGCTCGGTGTGCTCTCGCCCGACAATTATTATCAGGTTATGAGCGGTGTTTCGGCCGGCGATAAGATCGCAGCAAATGGTGCATTCTTGGTTGATGCGGAGTATGAGCTAACGAAGAGCAATCCCATGGCGGGCATGAACATGGGTGAGACCGGAAACAAGAATGCTGGAGAAGGCACAGGAACGGTGCGACGCATCAACATCGCAGAACAGACCATTACGCTCGATCACGGCAACATCCCCAACGTCATGCCAGCAATGACCATGGCCTACAAGGTATCGGATGCGAAGTTTCTTCAGTCAGTGGCGGTCAACGAGCTCGTCCGCTTCACGCTTACGCGCTCGGAGAGCGGTGACTTTGAGATAACAGCCATTGGAAAGCAGTAAGCGTTCGTCTTATCAACCCATCAACTTACTCGAAATGAAAATCAGGAACGTTCAACCTACATTACTTGCGGTCGCGGGTCTTACGATACTAGCGTTACTTCCAGCACCAGAGAACGGCATTGCGCAACCGAAGCGTCCCCCATTCGTTCAGAGCGTGAGCCACAAGCGAGTGATTCAAAAAGATGCCCTTGTCGCACTCGAAGTGGCACAGGCACACGCAACAGTTGCCACTTCCGGAAAGGCGCTGGTTTTTCCCGACAGTGTGGTTCAACTTATCGTCCGCACGGGACCAGCGAGCGACATGCTATCATATCGCATTCAGGGACTTCGTAATCCCACTCTCATTCTTCACGCGGGTGCTTCGTTGCATATCCTCTTTGTGAATGTCGATGACGACATGACTCACGACTTGCGCTTTGGCGCTGTCAAGCCGCCGGACACGACAGGAACGGTTGGCTCGTCGCGCCTGCCACACTCGGAGGACGATAACTATTCTGCGGAAGAAATCACCATCCGCGCGACCGAACCGGGAAGGTATCCTTACTTCTGCAGCTACAAGAACCACGCCGCCAACGGAATGCGTGGAATGTTAGAAGTCGTCAATCCTCAGAAGTCGCTGGAGGATATGATGAAAACAAATTCGACGACAATGCCCACGCGACATAAGGACGCGAGCAAGTCAGGCGACGGAACTGGCACTGTTCGCTCCATCGATCCTGTGCATCAGACCATTACGCTCGATCACGGCAACATCCCCAGCGTCATGCCAGCAATGACCATGGCCTACAAGGTAGCAGATGCTAACCTTCTACAGTCGGTAAATGTCAACGAGTCCGTTCGCTTCACCCTCACGCGCTCAGATGCTGGAGAGTGGCTCATCACGGCAATCCGAAAGGAGTAATCACAGCATGATCGAACGAATAGTAGAGTGGAGCGCGCGGCATCGCGTGTTCGTGATCGCGGCCTTCGTACTGGTTTCCGTCGTCGGCGCATGGGCGATCGCAACCACGCCGCTCGACGCGATTCCCGATCTCTCGGAGAATCAGGTCATCGTTTTTTCGGAATACATGGGACGCTCGCCGCAGATCGTGGAGGACCAGGTGACATTCCCGCTCGTCACCGCACTTCAGGGCTTGCCAAGCATTAAGGCAGTTCGTGCGACCTCGATGTTTGGCATGAGCTTCATCTACCTGATCTTCGAAGATAACGTCGATCCGTATTGGGCGCGGAGCCGCGTGCTTGAAAAGCTTGCCACCGTTCAGGCAAGCTTACCGGCCGGCTCAAAAACTCAGCTTGGCCCGGACGGCACGGGTGTGGGGCATGTCTTTTGGTACACTGTCGAAGGCAAAGGCTATGATTTGGGGACGCTGCGCGCGCTTCAGGACTGGTTCATCAAGCCACAACTCCAATCGGTCGAGGGCATCTCAGAAATTGCGTCGGTTGGCGGTTATGTTCGCGAGTATCAGATCAACCTCGATCCGCAGAAGATGCAACTCTATGATGTCACGCTCGATGACATCACGCGCGCCGTCACGCGCTCGAACAATGCGGTCGGTGGACGAATCGTCGAGGTGAACGGACGCGAGAACTTCGTGCGTGGGCAAGGATACTTCACTTCCGCAAGCGACTTCCGATCTGTGACCATCGCAACAAGGAATGGTGTCCCGATTCCTCTTGCGAATGTGGCCGACATCACGATCGGTTCTGCTCCGCGCCGAGGATCGCTGGAGAAAAATGGCACGGGCGAAGTAACCGGCGGCATCGTCGTGATGCGCACTGGCGAAAACGCCAAGGATGTCATCGACAGGGTGAAAACGCGCATCGCGGAACTGACACCGGGACTTCCGAAAGGTGTAACAATCGAGACCGCTTATGACCGCTCCGAACTCATCGAAGCATCCGTTGCCACGCTCGAACATACGCTCATCGAGGAAGCGATCATCGTTTCAATCGTCATCCTGATCTTCCTCTTTCACTTCCCGAGCGCACTTAGAATTGTGATCGAGATCCCTGTCTCGGTCCTCATCGCATTCATTCTCATGCGAGCGTTCGGCATTACGTCTAACATCATGTCGCTCGGCGGCATCGCGATTGGAATCGGGATACTCGTCGATGGCTCGATCGTGCTGCTCGAGAATGCACATCGACATCTCTCCGATGCTCAAACGCAGAAGGAAAAGGACGGAATCGACTACGACTATCGGGCGATAGTGATTCGAAGCGCGCAGCAAGTTGCGCGTCCGATCTTCTTTTCGCTGATCATCATTGTCGTAAGCTTTCTGCCGGTCTTTTTGCTCACGGGTCAAGAAGGAAAGCTGTTTCATCCACTCGCATTCACAAAGACATTCTCGCTGATGGGCAGTGCGATTGTTTCCATCACGCTCGTGCCTGTCCTGATGACGCTCCTGATGCGCGGGAAAATGCGACCGGAAGAGAAAAATCCCGTTTCGCGCTTTTTCCAAAAGCTCTATTCGCCCACACTTGCCTGGGCACTGCGCCATCGCAAGACTGCCATTGCAATCAATGCGCTTGCTTTGGCGATTGCAATTCCAATTGCATTGGGTCTCGGCAGTGAGTTCATGCCACCCCTTGATGAAGGGAGCCTGCTCTTCATGCCGCTCTTGGTGCCAAGCACCTCGATGACCGAAGCCACCCGCACTCTGCAAGCACAGGATGCGATCATCAAGAGTTATCCCGAGGTCGAGCAAGTCCTGGGCAAGGTCGGAAAAGCGGAGACCGCTACCGACCCCGCACCGCAGTCCATGATCGAAACGATCATTCTGCTCAAACCCCGCGCATCATGGCGGCCTGGGATAACGAAAGAGCGAATCGTCGATGACCTTAACCGCGAGCTTCGGATGCCCGGTGTCGCCCTCGGCTGGACACAGCCGATCATCAACCGGATCAACATGCTGACGACCGGCGTCCGCACCGATCTCGGACTCAAGTTCTTCGGCAACAACCTCGATACTCTGGATCGACTCGGCACGGAAGCAGAGCGCCTGCTCCGGCCCATTCGTGGCGCGGCGGACGTGGCAGCCGAGCGAGTCAAAGGTGGATCATTTCTCGAGATCAAGTTGAAACCTGTGGCTGCGGCGCTCTATGGAATGTCCCCAGCAGAGATTAACGATGTGATCGAGAGCGCAATCGGCGGCGAGAGCGCCGGGACGGTTGTGCAAGGCCGCGAGCGATTTCCCATCGTCGTTCGATACATGCAGGGCCTTCGCGGTTCGGTCGAGGAGTTGCGCACGCTGCCTGTGCCGGTTGCGATCCCCGGTCGTTCTGTCGCAACACTTCCAGTAAGTCAAGCGGGTGGAATGACACCGAGGGAAGGCGTGTCAAGCACTTCGTCAATCGATATGAGCGGCGGTATGGGCGCTCCATCAGCCGAACAGACTTTACAATCGACGAAGCCTGCCAGCGCTTACTCAGCCGGTCAAGGCGGACAGTCAAGTCTGCTCTCCCCATTGCCGATCTCGCAGATCCAATACGTGCCACTGGGAGAACTTGCAACCATCGAAATCAAGGACGGTCCCGCGATGGTCGCGAGCGAAAATGCGCTGTTGCGCTCGATCGTCTATCTGAATGTCCGCGGCCGCGACATGGGAAGCTTCGTTGCGGAAGCAAAATCGGTGCTCTCGAAGAACCTCCAACTTCCTCCCGGCTATACCCTTTCGTGGAGCGGTCAGTACGAGCAGCAGGAGCATGCCGCCTCGCAGCTTCGGCTTCTGATACCACTCGTGTTTTTCGTCATCTTTCTTTTGCTCTATGTCACACTCAAAGACTTCAAAGAGGCCGGAGTCGTCATGCTGAGCGTGCCATTCGCGCTCATCGGCGGAGTGTTTTTGATTGCCATACTCGGCATGAACTGGTCGGTTGCAGTCTGGGTCGGGTTCATCGCGCTCTATGGCGTCGCAACCGAAACCGGCGTAGTCATGGTCGTCTATTTGCACGAAGCGCTCGATAAGAAGCTCGCGACCACCGTTGAACCTCTCACTCCAAAAGACATTTACGACGCCACCATCGAAGGCGCTGTGCTGCGGCTGCGTCCGAAGCTGATGACAGTCGCCACGGCGATGCTGGGCCTTGTGCCGATCCTCTTCTCAACCGGTACCGGCTCCGATGTGATGAAGCCCATCGCTGCACCAATGATCGGAGGCATGTTGACGAGCGCCGTGCATGTCCTGATCGTCACCCCTATCATCTTCTATGTTTTGAAGCTCCGGGCGCTCCGCAAAGGCACGCTCAAGAAAAGCGAACTCTCCGGGTGGATGCGTCAATAACGCTGACTTCTGACGCATTCGGAATGGAAGCCGCGCGCCGGAAGTCTGAAAGCCCTCGTGTTCTCCCGTCCACCGTGGATGATCGCTCATCCATCATGGTGGCTAACTCAGGAGACTTGGCCGTTAGCAGCGTTCTCACGAGAGGGATTGTCCAACCGATCAAGCAGGCGCAACAAGCCGTCGAGGATCGTCAACGGATGCGGCGGACACCCGGGTATGTAGAGATCGACCGGTACGACTGATGACGCGCCGTTGAGAATCTGCGGGTTGCCAACGAACGGTCCGCCAGAAATCGCACACGCGCCAACGGCGATGACGATTTTTGGCTCGGGCACTGCGTCCCAAACCTTCGTCACGGCAAGCTCCATGTTCTTTGAAACGCAGCCGGTGATAAGCAGACCGTCCGCGTGCCGTGGAGAGGCAACATATTGGATGCCGAAGCGACTGAGATCCCAACCGATGGTACCAAGCACATTGACGTCTGCTTCGCAGCCGCCGCAACCGCCAGCGCTCACCACCCGTAAACGGAGAGAACGACCCAACAGCCGTCGCAGCTTTTCGTCGAGAGCGGCGGCGAGGCGAACCTCTTCGCGGCCAGCCTCGCCGAGGATGAGATCTTCCGGGCGGCGCACGGCCATGCGGTGATCGCCGGTTTGCGTGATAGCTTGCGGCGGACACACTTCCACACATGCAGCGCAAAAGATGCAGCGACCGAGATCAAGCGCGACCGGTGACTCGGGATGAGCGATCATCCGTGTCGTGCGTGTAATTGCTTCGGTTGGACAAACGGAAACGCAGGCGCTGCACCCATCGGTGCATTTGCTGGCATCCACTTTGAGCGCACCGCCATGACGGTCAGGCAGTGCAGGTGCCGGACCGTCAGGATAGGCCATCGTTTCACAACCGCGCTTCAGACGATGGGTAATGGTATCAATGACGAACATACTCTGGGGTGGCTTCATAGATCAAAGCCGCAATAGGAGAGGTTGAAGCTCTTGTTACAGATCGGAAAATCGGAGATGGCCGCGCCGCGCATGGCCAACGTCAGTCCGGTCCAATTGTGAAACGAAGGATCAATAATTTTATAGCGGCGGAAGCGCCCGGCGGAGTCCGTCAGCGCGACGTGGCAGACTTCGCCGCGCCAGCCTTCAACCAGTGCCACGGCAAATGTGTCCGGCACCGGAGCGGCGAGCTCGCTGTGCAAGTTACCATCGACCGGAGTGGCAAGTTGTGCGCGGAGATATTCGCCGGACCGTTGGATTTCCAGCGAGCGCACCTTGGCGCGGGCAAAGATGTCACCCCCCGGCCAGACGGCCACTGGAACTTGTGCAAATCGATGCCAGCCCGCCGGATGGTCGTAACGCACGTCGCGCACCAGACCGCAACCGCGTGCCGCCGGGCCGACCATTCCAATTTCAGTAGCTTGTGCGGGAGAGACGAGGCCAACATTTTCAAAACGCGCGCGGACGGAGGCGGCATCCCAAAACCATCCGACCGCCTGCTCCGTCTCGGCGAGCGCGGTGTTCAGACGTTCAAGTAACTGCGCCGCGCGTTCGCCGTCGAGATCGAGATGGCAACCGCCGGGTCGCACAAGCCCACGCCCGAAGCGGTTGCCGCAAATGAGCGCGGTGAGATTCAGAAAGTCGCCACGAATTTTGCCGCACGCCGACATAGCGGGCAGAAACGCCACGTCGCCAGCCAGTGCGCCCATGTCTCCGATGTGATTGGCCAACCGTTCGAGTTCGAGCGCAATGGCTCGCATCCATTGAGACCGCAAAGGAGCTTCGGTGGATGACCGATCATCCACCCCAGCCAGCGATTCCATGATGGTAGCGTATGCAGTTGCGTGGGCGATGGTGGTATCCCCCGCCACGGTTTCCACCTGGCTCATGGTCGCGCGATGCGGGCCGCCAATCAGCGCCTCCTCGCCCCCACGATATTGATAGCCGAGTGCGATTTCCAAGTGCAGCACTTCTTCCCCGGCGCACTGAAAACGGAAGTGACCCGGTTCAATGACGCCCGCGTGGATCGGGCCGACGGCAACTTCGTGAACCTCGCGACCGTCTACACGGAAAAATTCTCCGTTGGCGGGCGCGTTGCCATTGTTCTTGCGCACAGGCTTAAGCCACGGATGCCCTTCCGGGATGAGTCCGTGTTGCTCCCAGACTTCGCGCTCGAACAGGTGCGCCTGCGTATGCGTCGTCGTGAGCGAGGGATACGCGCCAGTGAACGGGGTGCTGCGAGCCACGGCGAGCGTGTTATCGACGTCGAACGCGAGCACGGCAACAATGCGCGTCGCCGTATCTTCCGGCACGCCGAACCATGCACATAGGCGCGCGCCGCGCGTCAGTTCGTTTGCGGTGGTGCGAACAAATTCCCCCACCGGCCAGGCAGGCACGTCCGCCCACGGAAGGCTCGTGGCGTTCGCCAGCAGGGCAAATGGAGTGGATGCGCTCATGGTGTTGGAAAAAGTTGGGCGACTGCCGCCAACCAGGCTTCGCGTAATATCGACGGAGTAAAAAGTCCGAGCCACACGGACAAGCCCAGCAGCACAAGCGGCGGCGCTATTACTCCAGCCGTTTCGACAAAGCGTTTGGCGTTCGCGCGTGTCGTCGGGCTTGGGCGTCCGTCTACGATGCCAAAAACCACGCGTGTCATTCCGAAGAATGCGAGGAGCAGGCAACCGAGAAACACGGCGGTGGCGACTCCTTGTCCGGAAGCGAGCGCCGCTCGCAACACTTGTAACTCACTGAAGAAAGGGCCGAATGGAGGCAAGGCCGTCACGGCGAACATGCCGGTGACAAAAATGGCCGCCGAACGCGGCGTGAGCATCGACATACCACGCACGTCGTCCATCGCTGGCGAACCTGCCGCGCGCCGGATGTTGCCCGCGCTCAGAAAGAGCGCGCCCTTGGTCAAGCTATTGCTCCACACATGGAACAGCGCCGCCGCCACGCCCGCAGGGCCGAGGGCCGCGCCGATGCTCAGGATACCCATGTGTTCCACGCTCGAATAGGCAAGCATCCGTTTAAAATCGCGCGTGCCTAATAAGAACAAAGCCGCCACCAGCATCGAAAACAATCCGATGAACAGCAGCGTCCGGTCAGCGATCGGGCCTTCTCCCGCCGCACCGACGACCGCGCGCACTCGCAAGATCGCGGTGAACGCCACGGTTGTAACACCGCCTGCCAGAATCGCACCGACGATGCTGGGCGCTTCGCCATAGGCATCGGGCTTCCATGTGTGCATCGGCGCGAGGCCCATCTTCGTCCCGTAGCCGACAAGCAACAGTACCCACGCGGTCAAGACCCACGGGCGCGACAAGCCCGCGCCTTGGGCAGTCAGGGCGGCAAAAGTGAGGTTGCCTCCACCGCCGCCATGCAAGGAAGCATAGCCCAGACAGAACGAACCGAGTAGTGAAAGCGCAATACCCGTGCCGCCCACGAGTAAATATTTCCAGGTCGCTTCGAAGGCGCGGGGCGTGCCGTTGAAATGCAGCAGCGGGACAGTAGCAAGTGTGACCGCCTCGGTCGTGATCCAGAGCAACCCCAGATGCCGGGCCTGATGCCCGGCGCTTAACAAACCAAGGATGGCGAGCAGCAATGCCACAAACGCGCGGTTGGGCCGTTCCAACCGGATGCGCAGGTACGACGCACCATAAGCGGCGCAGACCAGAAACAGTAACGACACCACCGGCAACATCGCCCGCGCGAGCGGATCAAAGCCGAACCAATCGCCCGGCGCAACCACCGGTGGATTGATGAACAGCCAAAAAGTCAGCACGACATGTGCGAGGCCGAAGACCGGCAGCAGCCAGGGCCGAGTGCGGTTGTCCGGCCACGCCGCAGCGAGGGCCGCTCCCGCCAAAGGCACGATGATGAGTAAAAGATTGCTCATTCTCGGAGCGTGTTAAGTTTGCGGGTGTCCAGCGAATCGAAGGCGCGCTGGATGCGATCCACGATGAGGCCGATGATGAACACACCCACAGTGACATCCAGCAGGATGCCCGACTCCACCAGCAACGGCGTCGAATGAATGAGCAACAGGCCAAACAGGTAGATGCCGTTTTCCAGAATCAGATAACCGCAGACTTGCGAGATGGCCCTGACGCGGCCAATCATCAAAATGAAACCTGTCAATACCGACGCAATCGCACCCGGCACCAGAAGTGACCCTGCATGTTCCGGCATCAGCGGCAATGCCCGCGCCAGCGCCACCGCCGCGATGGTGCCACCGGCCCCGAGCAACAGCGACGGCACATACCCGAGAAACGGTTGAATCTCGCGCTCGATGTTCGCGGCCCGCATCGCGCGCCGCAACAGACCAGGAATGACCAAGCCCTTGCCGACGATCGTGGCCAGCACCACCAATATTATCCGCCAGTCGAGATTCGCAGACTCCAGCAACAGTGGCATCAGCCCCAACAACATCCCCTGCACGGACATGGCGCGGATGATCGATGGCAACCGGCTGCTACCCAGCGCGAGCAGGTTTAATCCCATCGCCAACCCGATCAGTAGATTCAAAAGAGGATGACCAATCATCCACACACCGCCACTCATTCGGCACCGCCTTTCCACGCCACCAGCAGTGCAAACAAACAGAACAGAAACGCCGTCGTAAGCAATAGCGGCACGCGACGAAAGGCAAGCCGCGCAAGGAGTGATTCCGCCAACCCCACGCCGACCGTCACCACTAAGACACCCGCCGCCAAAGCCGCAATGGCACCAAGCGGGGATAATTCTCCCATCGGCAGCACCGCCTGAACGAGCAGCACGGTGAACAGCAGGAGTTTGACGGATGCGCCGTGCAATACGGCGGCCAACGGCGGTCCGCTATGATCGAGCACCATGACTTCGTGAATCATCGTCAACTCCAAATGCGTGTTGGGATCGTCGAATGGCACGCGACAATTCTCCGCCAGTAACACCGTGAATAATCCTGCCGCTAACAGAACAGCTCCTGTGCCCAGCGAGGGGGATAGCATCGTGACGAGCGAAACACTCCCGGTCTCGACGCTTAGCGAGAGCACCGCTGCGATGATAGCAACTTCCGCAAGGACCGCATAACTGACCTCGCGCGCCGCGCCCATGCCCTCGAAGGCCGAACCGGTTTCCATCGCGGCCCACACCGTGCAAAATCGCGCCAGCGCCAGCAGATAAATCAGCAACAGCACGTCGCCATTAAAACTCACTACACTGCCCGCTGGCCCCAGCGGCATCAGCATGGCCGCTCCGGTCAGCGCCACCCATGCCACCGCAGGTCCGGCGACGAAGCCCGGCGACGCGAGCGTGCTCAAGACCACACCTTTGCGCCACAGCTTCGCGAGATCGTAGTAAAGCTGAAGCACCGGCGGTCCACGGCGGCCTGCAACCCACGCTTTCACTTTATTGATAATGCCTGGCAACAGCGGCGCGAGCAGCAGCCACACTGCGAGCCGGAGAACGATATCGAGTATCAAGGTCATTGCACGCATCCTTGCACTGGCATCATGACTTCACCTATAGTTTGAGCCCATTCGGTGATGCCGCATCCACGGTGGATGACCGATCATCCAGCGCGTCCACGGCCTGAAAAATCTCTTTGTCGGTCGCACCCTTGAGGATCAGTTCGCGCAGTGGCCCACGGGTCAAACCACGGCTCAACAGCCCGAGAAGATCGAGGTGTCCGCGCGGAGAAGACGCGATGAAGAAACAGAGCCGCGTGATCGGGACACCATCGGGAGACGCGTCGGCCGACGGGAGCGCGTCGCGCAGCAGCAGCAATGCCACCGTGCCGGAGTCACGGCCCAGAGTGATTCGTTCGCTCGGATGCGGCAGGGCAAAGCCACCACCGACAGGTGCCATCGTCACGCCACCTTTCGCGCGCAACCGCTGGCCGAGCAGTTGCCGGACCGGCGGGGTCGCTCCGGGCAGGGCGGTGACGATGCTCTCGAACACCGTCGGCACTTCCGCCGCCGACACATCCCGCCAGATGCCACCAGTGCGCAGCAACGGCCCGAGTCGCAAGCTGCTGCCGAGCGCGGAGGATTCCGGTGCCAGGAAGCCGACTTTCGCCGCGAGTCCCCGCTTGGTCGCCCATTCCGCCACCTGCGCGCGATCGAAAAATAGCCGCCCCCGATCCGGCGTGTGCGGCAACCCTTCGTCGCGAATCCAGCCGTCTACGACGCTTTCGGAAACTCCGAACGACTCGGCGATTTGGATGAGGTTCAGATACATGGTTTGTGAAGCTGCATTATTATTTGCCACCCCCAAGCAGGACCACCACTGCCAGCGCCGCCAGACCGATCAGCAAATACAAAAGGTAGAATTGCAGGCGTCCGTGCTGGAGGCTGCGTGCCGCCCTGGAGACACGCATGACTATCTCAGTCACGGGCGTAATGACGTATTCGAGCACGGTCTCAGGGGTGTGCGAGGTAAAACTCGCACTCTGCGGGAACAACGTTTCGGGCCGATGCTCGTGCCGCACGGGCCGCAGAATCCACGCGAACCACTCGGTGATGATGCTGGCAAACGAGCCCGCCGTGTATTGCATCCGTGGCGTCGGGAGAGCGTAACCACAATCCCACGTCAGCGCGCGGCTGAAACTGCCGCGTCGGACGCGCCGCCACAGCCAGACTGCTGCCACGAGCGCGAGCACGGCCAGCGCGACATGAAACAGACCGAGTTCCGATAACGCCACCGGCCAAGCGTGGTCGCTGGTCGCCGCTCCGGTCCAGACGGGATTCCACACGTCCACCGCCCGCACCACCGCCGACCAGAAGACGACTGGGGCGAGGCCAATCGCCATGCATGCCGCGCCCAGCAACACCATCGCGCCACGCATCGCCGGGCCGCTTTCGTGCGCGTGGGCTGCCGCTTGCGAACGCGGAGCACCCAGGAACACCACGCCACAAACCTTCGCAAAACAAGCGAGCGCCAGCGCCGCAGTCATGCCGAGGAGAATTGCGGCTGGTATCGCCATCCAAGCCGATGGTCCGCGAGCCAACGTGGCATCGAACAATCCGAGATAAATGAGCCATTCGCTGACGAAGCCGTTCAGTGGCGGCAGCCCAGAAATCGCGACGGCACCGAGCCCAAAGAGCGACGCGGTCCACGGCATCATCCGCCATAGCCCACCGAGCTGGCTCATTTCGCGCGTGCCGGTCGAGTGCAAGACGGAGCCAGCGGAAAAAAACAGCAGCGATTTGAACAATCCGTGATTCCACACATGTAGAAGCCCACCCGCCAATGCCAGCCGGCCCCAACCCGCGTTGTCCTGACCCATCGCCACGAGCGCGAAACCGAGTCCGATAAGAATGATGCCAATGTTCTCGACACTGTGATAGGCGAGCAGGCGCTTGAGGTCATGTTGACCAAGCGCAAACGCCACCCCGAGCACCGCGCTGGTCACGCCGAGAAACGCCACCACCCATCCGGCTTCGGGCGGGACGGGTAACCAACCGCTGAACCGCACGAGGCCGTAAATGCCGATCTTGAGCGTCACGCCCGAGAGCATGGCGGAAACGTGGCTCGGCGCATTGGCGTGGGCGGATGGGAGCCAAACGTGGAGCGGGAACATGCCGGCCTTGAGTCCGAAGGCAACCAGTGCCAGCCAGAACAACGGCGCGAGTTCCGAGCGATCGCGCATAGATCCAAGTTCCCAACTTCCGGTGCGCACCGCAAGCAACGTGAAGAAAGCAAACAGGCAGAGCATCGCTACATGCGAAGCGCCAAGATACAACCAACCCGCCGCGCGCACTTCGCTCCGCTGACGATCCAGTGTCACGAGAAAATACGCCGAGACCGTGAACAACTCCCACGCGATTAGAAAATGCAGGCCGTTGGAGACGAGCAGTACCGCTCCGAGACTCGACAGCAATACACTCCACCAGAGGCGACCGGATCGGACGGAGCGGGGGTGCGCGAGCTTCGACCAATATCCATGCCCATAAACGGCTCCCGCCCCACCGATCACACACAACAGAACGAGAAAAAATGCGCTGATGGCATCCAAGCGTAAATGCAACGGTTCTCCGCCCACCAGAAACGCGCTACGCCACTCCCATTCGTTACCACCCCCCAGCACCATTGCACCCGCCGCGAATCCCGCAATGACACTTACGAGTGTAACCATCAGCCAAAGGCGCGGTGTCATGCGTCCGATCAAGATGCCCAATACCATCCCGCCAGCGGCCACTAAGAGCAGTGGGGCAGCAGTCATATTTTCGTAGAGAGAACTTCAGTGGATGAGCGATCATCCACCTCCCTCCCATACTTGAGTACCATCAAACGATTCGGAAGATGCGACGTGGATGAGCGATCATCTATCGACCGTCGAGTTTCAGACCATAAGTCAACGGCATCTGCCATGGTTTTGAGTTTTAACGCGCAATTCACTTTGGATAAACGCTCGACCACACGGCCCAGTTCGGAACTCAACTCGCTTGAGATCATGGGTGATCTCAGCTGCGAGCCAACTCACTGAGTAATCGCTCATCGACTCGCCAATAATGTTGTCGTCCAAGCACCGCGGAACTACTATCTTATTTCGAAGAACCTGAGATTCTTCAGAGTGCTTAGGTCAAACTGGATGATCGCTCATCCAATCAGTCAAATACTTTATTGCATCGAAACGCTGGAAATGGATGATCGCTCATCCAAGGAACGTGAGTAGCTGTCCCGAAGTTTTGACCCCGCATCCTGAAATGCACCAGAATCGGACGAAAGAACGATGTGCCATTAAAGTTCAGAACTAGCGTTTTGAGTGCTTCTGTGGCGGGTTTTGCAGGGGAAGGCACTCCCCTTCGGTGTAGTTACGGAAGCCCTCGCTGTCTTTCCAGCCGTGCGCTGGGAGACTCTTGGAGAGGTGGCCGAGTGGCTGAAGGCAACGGTTTGCTAAACCGTCATAGTTAGTAATAGCTATCGGGAGTTCGAATCTCCCCCTCTCCGCAAAACAAACGGGCTCTGCGAATCCATATTCGCAGAGCCCGTTTGAGTATACTCCCTGCAATCTCGCTACTCCGCCTCGACCTGCGCGTAGTCCAGCTCGACCGGCGTCTTGCGGCCGAAGATCGAGACTTCCACTTTTAGCTTCTGCTTATCTTCGTTGACCTCTTTGATCTGCGCGCCGAAGCCCGAGAACGGTCCATCGATGACCTTGACAGGCTGACCCAGATAGTAGCGCACTTCCGGCGATTCCATCCCGCGCTTCTCTTCGACCTTTCCTAAGATGCGGCGCATCTCGTCGGGCTGCAAAGCGGTTGGCTGCGTCTTCGTCGGCCCGACGAAACTGACGACGCCGGGAATCGAAAGGATGAGATCGATCAACTTCTTGTCCAGCGCGGCCTCGATCAGGATGTAGCCCGGCAGGAAGCTCTTCGTTTTTGTCCGCTTCTTGCCATCGCGGACTTCATAGACCTTCTCGTTCGGAATGATGACTTCGGGGACGCGATCGGAAAAATCGCGGCGCTTCATCTCGTCTTCAATGTAGGCCTTGACTTTTTCCTCATGACCCGTGTAGGTCTTGAGCGCGTACCACTTCAGGGTCGTCGCTTGGGGCTCGGTTAGTGTGGCCATTAGAAGATTTTGAAAATGCCTCGGATGATCGTCTCGAAGACTTTATCAACCCCGAACGTGAAAAGCGACATGATGACGCAGAGCACGAGCGTGATGACAGTCGCGTCCTGAAGTTCGGCGCGCTTCGGCCAACTGACCTTGCGCATCTCCCGCGCCACGTCGTTGAAAAAGGTAAAGGACTGCTTCCCGAGGTTTTGCTTCGGTGATCCCTGATCGATGGTGGTTGTTTCAGCCATAATGTTAATGTAGCGCAATCGTCGCGATTGCGCAAAAGCACGTCAGGAGGGACTCGAACCCCCAACCTACGGTTTTGGAGACCGTTGCTCTACCAATTGAGCTACTGACGTAGCTTGTAGTGGCGCGGTCTCCGCGCCGGGGCTGTTGCGCCTCTGCACGGTACGGCGAGGCGCGGAAACCGCGCCACTACAGCGTGTTACTTACTTTCCTTATGCGGCGTGCGCTTGTTGCAGCGCGAGCAGTACTTCGTGTACTCCACGCGACCGGACTGCTTCCGTTTGTTCTTCGTCGCCGAGTAATTCCGCGACTTGCAACCTGTGCACTCGAGTGTAATGATGTCTCTCATGATCGTATTCCTTAAACCTGTTGCGTGGATGATGTGAGATCATCGATGATCTCATGCTCATCCACAGTTTTCTTCTCTTGCGTCACGGGCATAGCCTTTGGCGCTGGCGTCGCGACCGTCTCGATGTTATTCAAGAAGATCGCCGACATAAATTTGAATCGCCCGCAGTTCGGGCAGATGTAAACCGTCACCGGCAACGCGCGTCCGAGGTTGAACTGCAACCCTGTCGGCGTTGCGTCCATACCCGGCAACGCGAAGAGGTCCGGATTCACATCCATCTGCGTCCCGCAGTCCCCGCAAAGCTTTGGTGGTGTCATCGCTGATAAATCATCTCTGATGCGTCATCAATGAGCGGGAGACGGGACTCGAACCCGCGACCAACAGCTTGGAAGGCTGTGACTCTACCAACTGAGTTACTCCCGCGAAATCCCTCACCCTGCCCTCTCCCAAAAGGAGAGGGTGAATTTGGCGCGGGCGCTTTAACTACGAAACCGCGAAAAAAAAGCCGGGGAAGCACAAATTCCGCGTGGAATTTCACCCCCAGCCACACCCTTGGTGCAGCCTGAAAGACAATTTCGCGCCTCGAAGCGTTCCGTTTTGACCCCGCTTGATTTTGCCAGCCTCACCGGCTGGATGGAACCGGCAGCTTGCTGTGAGAACCAGCGCATGGCTTTTATGCCATCCGCATCACTCCTGAACTGTTTTCATCGTCATAGCGGCATACCGTCCGCCTGCAACTTCGGTGTAAGGAACGGCCGATTCAAGCTCGGCAACGTCCTCTGGAGCGAGCCTGACCTCCGCAGCTAAAGCATTCTCTTCTAAGTATTTCCTGCGTTTAGTACCGGGGATCGGCACGATGTCATCACCTTTCGCCATAACCCAGGCCAGCGCCAGTTGTCCTGCGGTGATGCCCTTCTTCCGCGCGATCGCTCTTACTCTGTCAACAAGTACTGCATTTGCATCAAACGCATCTCCCATAAATCGTGGGAACCGCACCGTGCGCGAATCTTTCTCGCTGAGATCGCTTGGCTTTGTGATCGCTCCCGCCAAGAAGCCGCGACCAAGCGGACTGTACGCAACGAACCCAATACCGAGCTCGCGGACCGTTGGCAGAATCTCCTCCTCGACATGCCGCGTCCAGAGCGAGTACTCGGTCTGGAGTGCGGTTATGGGATGCACCTTGTGGGCCCGGCGAATCGTTTTGGCCGATGCCTCCGATAGCCCGAGATACTTCACCTTACCGGCCTTGACGAGTTCAGCCATCGCACCGACGGTCTCTTCTATGGGCGTTGCTGGATCCACGCGATGCTGATAGTAAAGATCGATGCAATCGATGCCGAGACGCTTCAGCGAAGCATCGCAGGCAGCATGCACGTATTCTGGCGTCCCACTGATACCCCAGAACGTGGGATCATCCTTCTTGCGAACATTTCCGAATTTCGTCGCAATAAAGAACTCATCCCGCCGTCCCTGGATGGCTTTCCCGACCAACTCCTCGTTGTGTCCGATGCCGTACATGTCCGCTGTGTCAATAAAGTTGATACCGAGCTCCAACGCACGCAGTATGGTTGCAGAGGACTCGACATCGTTCAGCTCCCCATAGAACTCGCTCATCCCCATGCAGCCGAGCCCCATACGAGAAACCATGGCACCCTGCGAACCAAGTTTTACCTTCTTCATAAGTATCTAAACGAAAGATTGAATTGCACCCACCGCAGCATCCACTTGCTGCGAGATCTGTCAAGATACCTTGTACGGTTCTTGAAGTCTGATGTTTTGCCAGTTGCAAGCGCGCGAGCGTTTGTGCTTCATGAACTGTGCCGATTCCAAGCCGAATTCGCCAATTCACCTGGACAGCGCAAATCTTTTTGATGTTCGATTTTTGTTTGGAGTTCATGAACGGGCTGCGGTGTGACAAGTCTTGCAATAAGACAATTGGTGCCCATAGTTAATCCTCCAATTTACATCACCAAAATCCCGAATGCAATAGCTTTCCGGAATTTCACCGATCTATTCGTAAGTTATGCTTCAAATGATAGGCACCTTCTCAATCTGCCACTCTGTCATCCCCGCGAACGCGGGGATCCAGGCCCGCACATTCTGAGAATCCGAACCTGGATTCCCGGCACGCGCCCACGCTTCGCGGGAATGACAATGAACGATTATCGGTAATCACTATCCGGTCACTCCCCCGCCATGATTGGCAAGCGCTCCCGGATGTGCAGCCGCTCGCTCGTGAGTTCGCAGGTGTAGAATCCATGCGGGAGATCCCCTCTCTCGATGCGAATGGCATACGGCCCCGCAGCGAATGGGCCGCTGGCGATATTCCGAACGACACGGCCAAGTTCGTCGCAGAGCGTAAGCGTGACATTGTCTTCGGCTGGAAGCGAGAATGCAAGTGTTGTCGAGAGCGAGAACGGATTTGGATAATTCGAGAGTGCAACCTGTGTTACACCGCTCGCGTCAACGGCCTCACTCGCCGAATGAAAGACGTATGCCATTTCCGCTGGCTCCAGGTCATGCCAAAGTGCGGTATGGGTGAACACTCTTACTGTCCCTGCAACCGGTCCCGGAGGCATCGTGGTGGCAATCAAGTGGATCGTCGCACTCTTTGCGACCGGTAGCGTCCCAATGGTTGAAGGCAGTTCGCTGAAGTGAATTCCATAGGCACTCGCGTCGCCGATGGTCGGCACGAACTGAAACGAGTCCACCGAGACGGGCCAATGTGTAGTATTGTTGAATGTCAAGCGATTATCGTGCTTGCCCGGAATCAACGGTTGAATGCCAATCGAGCGGACCGGCTTGAGCTGAAGTCCGGCAGTGTATCCGTATGCATCGACAAAACCAAGGCCGTAGCTCAGAATGGAAAATGCGTGCTGGGGGTCGAGGTTTGTTGTAAGGCGGTGTGGACCCGGTGTTACAGTAAGCTCCGTGACGGAAAAACCTCGGCCACCGGCAGAAGCAGGAAGAGGTTTGAAAAATGAACCGGGCAGAGTAGCACCATCGAACGTAATGTCTGATTGGCAGGTGGTGTCCGCGGCAATGATGACCTTCTGCACTTGAAACACAGGATTGTCGCTCGCGAAGAAGGTGTAGTCGTTGAACGTCTGATCGACAGGAGGAATGATCGCAAGGAACGGGTCGCCATTATCGCCTTGATTGCTGGTTTGGGTATGGGTATATTCTCCCACGAGCAAGGCGTCAGAACCCTCCACAACGATAGCGCCATGGATGAGTGAATCCGCAAACTGATTATGGTTGAGTGTGACCCACGGTAAACCATTTACCGTCACGGTCGTATTATCGTTGAGCGCGAGCACGCGCATGAGGTCGCCTTCTGGCCGAATCGTTTTTGCGTAGTCAATCTCGACCGCAGACAAGACAAAGACTTTTCCCCATGTGCAGGTTGGTGGCATCGCTTCCGTAAGATGGTTGCGGCTCGTGCTTCCCATTGGATTCACATAGGATACGGGTACCTCCGCTCGCGCATGGCTACCATAAACGAGAACCGGCTGATCGGACTCAACCATCGATCCGGTCAGGTCTTGTCCAATGACCGATCCATCGGTCTGAACTTGAATACATTGACCGGCAGCGAGAACGACATTGAATGGTGCGCCAGCCGGATGTCCGGTCGCGGTCGGTGCGGCAGGCGTAATCGTAAGTGTCGTATTATCCGAAATGGCGGCAACTGCGAATTGTGAGGGCATCACGCTCATCGCAAGAATGAAGTCCGAATTGCCATAGCTCATGACACGGTAGTCCGTCCCGGCAGAGCTATCCGGCAATGCGAGGAAGGCATCGGACGAGGCCGTCTTGTGGTTCATACCGTAGCAGATGATCGGGCTTGTCGCAGAAACAGAAACAACGCGGTCATCGACGCTGTCCGCGCTCGTGATCCAGAGATCGGGGAATGTGTCGGTAATGCGAT
>JADGPZ010000215.1 GCA_017882165.1 Candidatus Kapaibacterium sp. | reverse complement strand
AGCCTCCCGTTGCATCGTGTTATGGACCGTCAGTTATTCGAAAGCCCACTGCAGGTGCAGTGGGCTTTTGTGGAAACACCAGATGGCAGCTCGGAGTGCCGGAGCTTTAGAAATGCCAGCCAAATTCGATCGAGGGTCCCCAGAAGCCGGCGGTCTCAGTGCCCTGTGGTGAACCGGGCTTGAGATGCGGCGAGAGATCATGATACAGTAGTTTCTTGTGGTCGATCGAGTTCTGAATATTATTCGTATACCACAAACCCTCGATACCGGCGATGATACTGAGTGCCTGGAACGGCTCGTAGTGCGCGAAGACACCAGTACGTAAATAGCTATTGCCGCCGCCATCACCCATGATGCCGAACATTCCTTCGAGGGGAAGATGGATCGGGTCGAGTGTAATGCCAGCCTCCGCGCCAATCACAAATGTGCTTGTCGATACCGGTGTGCTGGTCAGGATCTCGCCGGCTTTCTTCGGATCGGTGTTCATCATCGCTTGGTGGACGTAGCTCTGAAGCTGACCGAGCGAAGCTTGCCCGACGACGTAATTCCAGAGCGTCCACCGGAATTTCACTTCGGAGAGCGAACTCATTGCGCTGATATTGTTCGTCGGCATCACGCCGCCGCCATACCGGAAGCTGATCGTACCCTTCTCGTTCTCGAGCGGAGTCTCGATGGCCTTCGCCAACAAATGCTGCGATTCCAGCTTCGTGTAGTCCTCGGCGTTGGCCGGCGCAATCCGCGAGACGACCGGCGCCGCAAATGCGATGGCCGGCCCGCCGTCAAAGGCAGGAGCCGGTGGCGCCGATGGCATGTGCGTGGAGGTGGCCGTCAGGCCATCCGTGAGATTGGTCGAGAGAGGCGCTTCGCGATTCGCGTCGCGGTATGCGTGTGTGGGGAAGTTGAAAGCGGTGTGCGTCTCAGCAAATTGGGGAGTGGCAGCGATGGGCTGCGGCACCATCTTCACGATCGTGCGGACTTCTGGCGCGCTTGCAAGACCGAGGCTCGGCGCGAAGACATGATACGCGCCGGCGCCGAGCGAAAACGAAAGAAGCGACGCTGCGGCGATTGCGGCAAAACTCATCTGCCAACCGCTGCTTACTGCCATGGCGGTTGTGCCGACTGTTTCGGCAGTCTTCTCGGCTAATGCGAGCTTCGCGATTTGCGGGGCGTTCATCAAAATCTGATCGGTCGTCGCGGTGGCCGTTAGACCGAGTGTGTGCAAACTCCGGAAGAGCTGACCCGTCACGTGCGTCGGGACGCTGAAGCGCTCGGCGCTGGCGAGATTGCTCGTCAACTCGCGCAGCCGCATGTGGGCGCGCAGCACGCCACGCCGCTCCGGCGAGACGGCCAGCGTGTGAAGCAATTCCTCTTCCTGGCCCGAGGTGAGTCGGCCATCGAGGAAATCTAAGATCCGGTCTTCATTCATTGCCATAGAAACCTCCGGCAGCTTGTATCTGCCTTACGATAAATCTAACATTTTTTCGAGTTGCTCTCGGATAACGCGCCTTGCCCGGAATAGCCGGACCTTCGCGTTCGAGCGCGAGATGCCGATGGTGTCCGCGATCTGATCGAGCGTCAGATGATCGAACTCGGAAAGCACGAATACTTCGCGCAGCATGATCGGCAACGATTCCACCGCGAACGCGACTTGCAGCATCATCTCCTCTGCATTCGGCGTGCCAAAAGCCTCCTGCGCGGCCTCGACAACGAACCCCTCGATGAGTTCACTGTCAACTTCAAGATCGTCGATACCGATCATCTTGTGCTCGCGCCGCACCTGACTGATCGCCAGATTGTGCGCTAAGCGGAACAACCAACTGCTGAACGAACCCGGCCCGGTCGCGATGAACTCATGGCGTTCTTTGAACACCGTGATCCACGTCTCCTGAAAGACATCATCCGAATGCCGGGGTGTTTGTGCGAGAAGGAATTTCAAGTAGGCATAGAGGCGGTCGCCGAAGCGGGCGTAGAGCATACTGAACGCCGCGTCCTCGCCCGATTGAAACGCCACCCACACGTCTTCATCACTGAGGAATCGGGTTTCGTTTGTCGCGGTCGTTGCGATGGCGGCGCCGGGCAATGTCGTCGAGGCGCCGGGCGTCGTGGCGTCGGTGAGTGACGTGAAGAGCGGACCGCGATGCGCCAGCGAAGAAGCCGTAATCGGCTCGCTGAACTCACGCTTTAGGTCCCTTCTTCGGATTAGTCGCATGGTACTTCACGGGGAGATGCGAAGATCTCCCCATATTTAAAACGCTCGAGGGTGCCTCCGGTTACAAATAAATCGTCAAACAAAACACGTTTCCCTGCGCCATCGGCGATTCTGTGCTCTATTCGGCGCTTTCGCACTTCTGAGAGAATTGCTGAGCGCGCCAGTTTGCCTCAAACTTCATGAACTCCGGCTGCCTCATTGTTCATCATGCCAAACTCATCCGTGCCCGTTGGTGCCAATGGAACTAGAAGCAACTTAACGCCGCAAGCAGGGGAATGGTACGGTGAAAAAGAAAAGTTTTCGCGTGACCGGTGGTGTAGCGCACGCTTTAGCTTGCGCGAGCCAGACGAAAATTCGCGCAAACTAAAGTGTGCGCCATATCCGTGGCACTCAAATCGGAAATTTTGGCTTTGAATGCCAGGAAGGAAGCAAACCATGAAGCGGTACATTCTCCTATTGCCCATCATCCTCTCAGCATGCGCGTCGAATCCGACTTCGCCGGCGGGGCTGCTCGCTCCGATTCCAAATCTCATAGTGACCGACACGCTTGATTTCGGATTCATCCCTGTGGGGGCGTCGAAGCAATTGTCGATACAATTCGAAAACATCGGGCCAGACACAATCACTATTTTCCAATCCTTAAGCAAATCCGCAAATTTCAGCTTCGATAATCCGCAGAGCTATCTGCCGAGTTTTTGGATTGCTCCCGGGAGGAAGATTCCGATCACCATTCATTGTACGGGCACGGATACTTTTGCACACATGGAATTCGATACGATACGGTCGGGAAATAATCGAGACATCGTCGTGCTTCGAAGTGCCTGGAGGTTCTTCTCATCAATGTTTCCTACGGGCCCACGATCACTTGACCTATCCCTCACGGGGCTTATCGGTCGAGACTCCATCTCGTCAAAATCTGCGAATTATGATTTCAACTTCTCCGTGGATAGTGGGTTATTACAATGGGGGGACACGTTGCTCTTCCATGGTACTGTGGACAATTCTTATCGGTCCCCTGGTGGTATCGGGGGGGCAATCGACGACCTATTACAAACGAACATCTGGCTCCATATCGACACTGTCAGACACACTATCGATTGGCTGAAAGCGCAATCCTATTACGATCATGCCGACCTTTATGGGAGAAGCCGTATTGAATCTAAGCGATGGGAATATCTTGAACTTCATGGAATGCTCTTAACCCTAAATGGTGCAGTATGGTCTGTGACGTCTAAAGCAGGAACGTTGCCGTCAATTGTGGGTACCGCTGAATACCGAACTGAGTATTGGAACTCCGAGAACCTGGCGCATATTTACACGGCATTAAAGTCGATTGTCGGCTACGATACATCGTCCACGCTTAGTATTTCCATACATTGAATGTGCGTCGGCCATGAAACGCACACTAATAATTTGCATTTTCGCGTTCGCCGCTCTGCCTTGCGCGCGCGCAATGGGTGCAGACTACTTTGGGAAAGACCGCTATCTACGCCTCGCGGCATTATTTCGAAACACATCTTGGCAATCCGGGCTTTAAAGATGTGACCATCGGCGGCAAAACGTATCACGCGGCCCATCACCTACTCGATTACGTAAAAGTCTGGGATGTACCGAAAGATGTTATCATTTCCGGTTATCCCCATTAAGAAAGGACATAACGATGAAACGAACACTTTTTTTCCTGCTTTTTACCGGACTCACTGTTCCCTGCGTGGCACAATGGAACGATATAGGTCAGCATTCGCAGATCACAGCTTTTGGGGTTCACGATTCT
>JADGPZ010000214.1 GCA_017882165.1 Candidatus Kapaibacterium sp. | reverse complement strand
TCAATACTACGCTCAAGACCGATTCGGAGCTGGATGTCATCATCCCCGCCAAGGCGCTTAATCTTGTTGGTAAATCATTCGACGATACCGGCGAGATCGCGCTGAGCTTTAGCTCGTCGCATGTCCAGTTTCAGTCTGGCGATACCACGATTCTCTCGCGGCTCATTGACGAGCGCTATCCGAACTACGAAGCGGTCATCCCGCGCGAAAACGACAAGCAACTCATGATCTCGAAGGACGCGATGCTTCGCTCGGTCAAGCGCGTTTCCATTTTTGCAAACTCGAACACACGGCAACTCCGATTCCAGCTTGGGAAAGACAAGATGGAAATCCTCGCCGAGAATTTCGATGCCGGCAACGAAGCCCGCGAGCACATTCCCTGCGACTACTCCAGCGACGCGCTGACGATCGGATTCAATGGCCGATTTGTGGAGGATGCCCTTTCGCACTTAGACACCGACGAGATCTCACTCAAATTCTCAACGCCGACGCGCGCGGCGATCCTCGAACCGTCCGAGCAGAACGGCGAGGATTTGCTGATGCTTGTCATGCCGGTCCGGCTGAACGGGTAATGATGTGCTTAGTCATTCCCGCGAAGCGTAGGCGCGAGCCCGTAGGCGCGAGCCGGGAATCCAGACCCTGACGTTTCAGTAAATCGAACCTGGATCCCCGCGTTCGCGGGGATGACTCTCCCCTTCCATGCTTGCCACCTCCCTCTCGCTCCGTAACGTCCGCAATCACGCCGCAAAGTCAATCGACGAGCTGGCGCCGGGCATCAATGTCTTCGCAGGACCGAATGGCGTCGGCAAGACCTCTGTGCTTGAAGCACTTGCACTCGCAACACTGACAAAGAGTTTTGTCACCCATAGCGATGTCCTCCTCATCCAACATGGCGAGCGCGAGTTGGCAGTGGAAGCACATTTTCGCAGCGATCTGGGCGTGCCGTACAATGTTGAGGTGACGATCAACGAAGGCCCGCCGCTCCGCAAGACGATCCACGCAAACGGCGAGCGCATTCGCGCCGCATCCGATCTTATCGGCCGCGCACCGGTTGTGGTGCTGACGCCAGACGAGAAGATCATCACCAGCGGCGCACCGGCCGAGCGACGGCGGTTCCTGAACATGGTCCTCTCGCAGGCGAGCCACACCTATTTGGAAGACGAGATCGAGTACCGCCGCGCGCTCAAACAACGGAATGCAGTCCTGACAGATGCGAAGGTTCAGCGCCGCTCACTCAGCGCGATTCAGGCCGCCCTGGCACCGTGGACCGCGATCGCTCTCGAACGCGGCCAGCGCATCATGCGACGGCGCTCGGAGTTCGTCCGCGATTTCCGGCAGCCGCTGTTGGATGCCTACCGCACACTTGCCAGCACGAACGAATCGCCCTCGCTGGACTATTTGCCAATGGGTGACTCTTCAGATGGGGTCGAGTTTATTACCCTGCTGGAACGAGCCTCCAAGTCTTGCGAATCAGAAGAGCTTCGGCGGGGCATGACACTCTTCGGGCCGCACAGAGATGAGCTTTTGCTCTCCATTAATCCGGGTCAAGAGGCCAAGGACTATGCCTCGCAAGGCCAGCACAAGACCCTGCTCGTTGCGATGAAGCTTGCGGAATTCGAATACTTGCGAGAAGCAACGCGGGAGACACCGATGCTTCTCTTCGATGATGTCTTTAGTGAGTTGGACGACGACCGCGCGCGCGCCGTTCTTGCGCTTGCAGCTTCCGGTGTACTTGGGCAGACCTTCATCACAACAACGGAAGCGGCGCGGTTCGAGCGCGAACTGGGCACCGCCCAAGGGACGCACAGAATGTTTATTTTTGCACGATCATGAGAGCACCCCAATCGCTGGGCAAAGTCCTTACGGACGCCCTCGCCCACTTTGGGCTCGATGCCAAGGCGCGGAACTACGAAGTGCTGACGCAGTGGGCCGAGATCGTCGGCGAGCAGGTCGCGCAATCGACCCATGCAGAAAAGCTGGAGCGCGGCGTGCTGACGGTTCGCGTCACAAACTCCGTCTGGCGCTACGAACTTACGCTTCGCTCGTCAGAAATTATGAAGAAAATCGCCAAACGGTGCGGCAATGATGTCGTCAAAGAGATTCGCTGGAAACTCTGATCCGCGCAAGCTCCGATCAGTTCTTCGCGGCGAGGTTTTCGACGTTCGTCAAATGGTACTCGCCATGATGACCGGGGTCTTCGAAGCGGAAGATTCGCTGGACATTATTCGAGTATGTCCAGACCTCGACGGGTGAATCACCGGGGATGAACGTCCGATCGATGTTGGTCGGCGGTCCATAGAGCAAATAGATTTTCCCGCGATCGGTCATGACACCATTGAGCAGGTGCGAATTCGCAAAGTTAAAGTCGGCGTAGTCCACGCGCTGATAGAAGGCAGCCATCCGCTCGTTGTATGCCGTGCCCGGCGTCGGATCCTGCGTGCGCCAGTAGGCATACAGTTTATGCATCTGTTCCGGTTTCGATCCGCCTGAAATCGCACTCACCTGGTCAGCGCTGAGGATATGCGTGAGCGGTTCGACGGCATCCGCCGGATCTTCGAGCGAGAGCGGCATCCCCTGCCAGAGGATCATGCACGCGTTCGTATGTTCGCGCTCGTCGTGGCCTGACTTTACTCGAACCGTGATCTCGTATTTTCCCTGTTCGAAAGATTTCCCTGGCACCGTAAATAGCGCAGTCCACCGCCCATGCACGCTATCAGGCAGCAACGCATACGTCATGTTATTACCGGCACTCTTGAAAGTGAACGCGGAATCCCGATGCAGTTCTGAGGAAGAGAGCGTCAGGTGCCCTCGCTCGCCGGTATCGGCGGCATCAATTCGATTGAGGACTTGCCGGACGCGAATCTCGACCGAAGGCTCGCCTTTCAGTGCGTCAGCAATCTGGAATTGCGCGGCAGCAATCATATCGTGGCTGAACATATACGTGTTGCCGCGAACCCCTGTCGTCGCCACGGTCCCTTGCAGACTGTCGATCAGCATCACGTCGCCAATGGCAATGCCGTTCGAGTCGGGTGTATTCGTAAACACGTTCATGCGTAGCGGCGTCACCACCGCGGGCATCATCTGCCGGTCGATCCCATCGCGGACTTCGACACGAACGGAATAGCTCTTCTTCGGATCGAGCACTGGAAGTGCCAACTGCACGTCGGTCGTGTGCCAATCGTTCTTCGCGGTCGATTGCTCGAAGGTGGAGACGTAGAGAGTGTCCGTCCGGTCGTGCGTGACAACCGGCTGACTGCTGCCAACTTCAGTGACTTGCACGGACACATCACGGATGGCGTAATACGCGCCATGCGCGGCGTCGCGCGAACGCAGGAAGGAGAACATCGAACTCGCCGTCGCAAGCCGCACATCGAGCGTGCGGCCATCCGGCGACTGAATGACGCTCGTCATCAGCGGATCGCCGTAATCGAAATACATCCGTGAATCATGCGAGTGCATGCGCGCATCACGCAAGTGCCGCTGCGCAATAGCCGGCAGCGCCAATGGCGTAGCCAGACCAATAACCGTCAATAAAACAATGCTAATCGTTCTCATCCTGTAACCTCAGCTAATACAACCCCAAACACTCAATTCTTAACTGTTAATTATTTTTTGCGCCTTCGAGCACCCAGACCTTGATCCCGTTCCGCTGGTTATCATTTGCGAGAAAGTTACCCACATGATTCTCACGGGCGAACATGACCGCGACGAGCGGCGAAGTCAGAGTGTCACCCGGTTTTGGCACTTCATTCCGCACGCCGATCCATGAGGTCAGATCGACGTTCAGGTTTCCACTCCGCGCGGCATCGTGGCAGCCGGACCCAGTCGGGCCATGACGAAGCGGGCCGACCGAGGGCCATTCGACTCTGCCCCTTTGCCCGACGGACCCCAACCCTGGAGGAGCGTCCGCCCTTGGCGACAACGAGCTTCAGGCACGCGTTCTCAGGAGATCTCAATGAACCGACTCGCCATCGCCGACCGGCTGGCCTGGATCACGGCCTTGCTTGCCGCC
>JADGPZ010000104.1 GCA_017882165.1 Candidatus Kapaibacterium sp. | reverse complement strand
AGCGGGTGGGCGTTTACGAGAGGCAATCGGACGGTACACTCACCATTCCGGCAATTCGGGGTCGCGATTGCATTTTTGTAATGTATGACGAGGGGGAGAAGATCGCCTACTGTGCGATCGAACGGGCGCACCGCTTGGGCGAGATCACTGGCTTCCCCAAGCCGATCAGTTGCCATCTGTTTCCCATTCGGATTTATCCGACGCACGGGGACAAATTCGAGATCGTCTATGAAGAGATCAGCGAGTGCAAAGGTGGCCGCGCACGTGGCAAGCGCGACCGGATGCCGCTCCTTGATTTCCTTGCCTCACCGCTCGTGCGGGCGTTAGGCGAAGAGCGGTTGCAGCGGTTGAGGAATGCGCTCATGCCGGGCGAGTAGTGACCGCCAATCCGGCACGACGATGCAGCGGGTGGAGAAGGCGGGGCAATAAATCAACCGCATTCGATAAACCATAGGGATGTGTGCAGCACGTCCTTATGATAGGATGAGGCAACGAATCGCCACTCGTTCCTCGTTCTCATCTACTCGCAGCCATGCCTGACATCTTCATCTCCTACTCCCGCAAATGACAGTCTTCCTCGCCGGCGCGTCCGGCTTTGTTGGTGAACGGGTGCTCGAATATCTCGTGGCGGCTGGGCACACGGTCATCGCGCACGTGCATAGCGATCGCTCGCGCAAAACGATCGAAGCGAAGTATCCCGGTCTTAGCGTCGTCCAATGCGACATGGCGAATGCCGTTGAAGTTGGCGGCATCATCCCAGATGGAGTCGAGGCCGTGATCTGGTTGCCGGGCCTCTTGCGTGAATCGAACGGCGAGACCTTCGAGCACGTGCATGTCGATGGCGTGCGAAATTTGTTGGCGGATGCGAAGCGCGCCGGAGTTCGGCGGTGGATCGAGATGTCGGCGCTTGGCACCGGGCCAGATGCGAAACAAAAGTATTACGAGACCAAATGGCGCGCCGAGGAAATGGTCCGCGCGAGCGGACTGGTGTGGACGATCCTGCGCCCATCCTTGATATTTGACGATCGTCCGCGCCCACAGCACAATTTCGTGACCGAGATTGCGAAGGCGATTCGGATGGCGCCGTTTGTTCCAATACTCGGCATTGGTGAGTTCTTATTGCAGCCCATTTCTGTTGACGATGTCTCGGAGACGATCATTCAGTCTCTTTCGAATATCGCGACGATAGAGAAGACGTTTGAACTTGGTGGGCCGGAAAAGCTGACGTACAAAGAAGTCATACTCCGAATTGCTCGCGCCATGGGAGCGAAAAAGCTCGCACTGCATATTCCGATGTGGTTCATGCTTTCTGCTGCACGACTACTTCAGCGATTCCCGTGGTTTCCGATCACCGTCGATGAACTGCGAATGCTGACGGCTGGGAATTACATCAAGAATGCCGAGCGCGACCGAGACTGGCGAGAGACCTTCGATCTGCCAATGAAGCGATTCGATGAATCGGCGATCGGCAAATTACTTGGTGTCAGAAGTTAGTCGAACGCCAGCAGCGCCAGCACATCGTCATTCTCAAGCGCCAGCCGTCCTTGCAGGAAGTTTAGCTCGATCAGAAACGCAAACCCCTCCACGGTGCCGCCGAGACGATTTACCAGACGTTTCGCCGCGCTTGCGGTTCCGCCGGTGGCAAGTAGATCATCGACAATAATCACGCGGTCCCCCGGCGAGATTGCATCCGTGTGGACCTCCATGCTGTTCGTCCCATACTCAAGCGCGTATTCCTCGCGGATGGTCTGGTAGGGGAGTTTTCCGGACTTCCTGACAGGCACGAAGGGGAGTCCCATTGCAAGTGCGAGCGGCATCCCGAAGACGAATCCACGCGACTCGATCCCGATAATCACGGTCGGCTGCTTCTCGCGGGCGAAGTCATGGAAGCGCTCAATAACCTCGCGCATCGCCTCCGGACTCGAAAGCACGGGCGTGATATCCTTGAACAGGATGCCAGCTCGCGGAAAATCGGGGACATCCCTGATGAGTTGCTCGGCTAAAAGGCTTTCTTGGATGATGGGTTCAAGCATGGCTGGCAAGTTTGTTATGCAAACTTACCACAAATCGAACTATTTCAGCCTCAATTCGTTTATTCGGCGCTCATTTAACCGTGGGAGTTGTGCCTATCAACTCCCCTCTCCCAGCAGGGAGAGGGGTTGGGGGTGAGGCCAACGCGACCACTAAACCATCAATACAATGGCGAAAAAAATAACTGGTTTCATTAAGCTGCAGATACCTGCCGGCAAGGCCAATCCTGCGCCGCCGGTCGGTCCGGCGCTCGGTCAGAAGGGCGTCAACATTCCGGAGTTCTGCAAGCAGTTCAACGCGAAGACGACGAAAGAGATCGGCTCGATCATTCCGGTCGTCATCACGGTCTATTCGGATAAGAGCTTCACCTTCATAACGAAGACACCACCTGCGGCGTCCTTATTGCTGAAGGCCGCAACGCTCGAGAAAGGCTCGAAAGAGTCGAATCGCATCAAGGTCGGCAAGGTCACCAAGGCCGATGTCGAAGCGATTGCAAAGCTGAAAATGCCTGATCTGAACGCCGCTTCCATTGAAGCTGCGATCAGCATGGTCTCTGGTACCGCCCGCTCGATGGGCATTAATGTGGAGGGATAAGACCATGGCTCAGCACGGAAAGCGTTACGAAAATTTGGTAAAGAAGTCCGGCGCCGAAACGAAGGCGCTGCACATCGCGGATGCCGTCGCGAAGATGAAGGCAACGGCCACGGCGAAGTTCGATGAGTCGGTCGATATTGCCATCAATCTCGGAGTCGATCCGCGCAAGGCGGATCAGGCCATTCGCGGGACAGTCTCGTTGCCACACGGCATTGGCAAGACAGTGCGCGTGACGGTTGTGACCCGCAATCAGGAAGCAGCCGCGCTTGCGGCCGGCGCTGATGAAGCAGGGTTCGAGACGATCCTCGAAAAGATCAAGGGCGGCTGGACCGATACCGACGTCATCATCGCGACACCCGAAGTCATGGGCGAGCTTGGTAAGCTCGGCCGTATCCTCGGACCCCGTGGACTCATGCCGAATCCAAAGTCGGGTACGGTCACGCAGGACGTTGCAACGGCGGTGAAGGAAGTCAAGGCCGGTAAGATCGAGTATCGCGTCGATAAGGGCGGCAATGTGCATGCCTCCGTTGGCAAGGCGTCATTCGAAGCGCCGAAGTTGGTGGACAACATCAATATGTTCCTCGCGACGATCATTCGCGCGAAGCCGTCATCAGCGAAGGGATATTACATTAAGTCCGTCGCGATCAGCTCGACCATGGGCCCGAGCTTCAAGATCGACTCGACCGAAGCCCAGAAGGCACACGGATAAGTCGTGATTATTTTCTCAGGATGCCCGTGAACCATTGGTTCACGGGCATCATTGTTTTATGATGCGATCTGTTTTCTTACTCGTTCTCATTCTCCTGCCTTCGGGAGCCTTCGCCCAAACCGCGCCGAAGGTCACTCCCGGTCGCGCAAAAGTCGAGGCCGGTTACAAATTTCAGGAAAAGCTTAATGATAGCACGGCCACCGAGCGGCAGGTCATCAAGAATTGGAGTCGCATTGCGCAGGACACTGATGTGAAGCGCGACCCGGATGCGCTCGCCATTGCGCTGAGCTGCGAGGCATTGGAGCGATTCAAGATCGGGGAAAAGCGCATGTCGGACTCCATCTTCGCGCGTGGCATCGGAAAATTTCGGCTCAAGAAATCGAAGGCATACTTCCTTGTCGTTTATGCCGATCTCGATCGCGAGTTGAACCACTACGAGCGTGCGATGGACTCCTACGAAGAGATCATCACCACGATGGACTCGATCCCCGAGCTTTGGGACATTTATTTCTATCGCAGCTCCGGCTACGCGCCGTATGCCTATGCCATCGACGCCTCACTCGGTATCGCGAAGATCGGCATGGCGAACGCCGATTACCACAAGCGAGCCGTGGAGTTGCTCGGGGATGAAATGGCCCGGCACGATGGCGATGCGCTGGGCATCATGGCGCTCGTCTGCCTGCATCATCTCGGCGCGATCAACAACGAGTCCTACAAGTTCAAACTCGATCTCGCCGCCAGCCGCAAACCCGAGCTGCGCGATGTGAGCGTGACGTTCGAGAAGCAGTTCAAAGCTCCGTAGGCCGAAATCTTTTCCTGTCATTCCCGCGAAAGCGGGAATCCAGATGATGCTGTAACGGGCCTGGATCCCCGCTTTCGCGGGGATGACACACATAGCAAGCTCGTCGGGCACTTTTCGCTTCATGCGCGGCTTCGGATAACACGATCATGCTCCCCAAGCGCCTCATCGCACTCGCCGTCTTCGCCGCGCTGGCCTTCGCGCCCGCGGATTCCCCGCGCGCGCAGTGGGTGCAGGCCAACGAGGTAAATGGGGATGATATTCCTGTATTTGCGGTCAGCGGGTCGAATCTTTTTGCAATTATCGGATTTGGTATCGGTCGTTCAACCGATAATGGTACGACCTGGACTGACGTCAGTGCCGCACTCTTTAGTACCGGCAAAACAGGTGATGGCATTGGAGGGATCACTGTGAGTGGCACAGATCTCTTTGCTGGAACCGGTGGCGGCCTGTTTCGATCATCTGATGATGGCGCAAGCTGGACTCTCGTAAGTACGCAACTTCGGGGGGACAGTACCATCAATGAACTTGCCATCGCCGGAACGAATTTCTTCGCGAGAACCTGGTCTGGAATTTTTCGATCTTTGGACTCCGGCAAAAGTTGGAGTTGGGTAAGTAGCGGACTGCCAAAGGATACAGTGGTCGCAGCACTTGCGGCAATCGGAACTAAGCTTTTTGCAGGAACTCCTTATGGAGGGCTGTTTCGATCAACCGATAGTGGTAATCATTGGACGTCCACGAACGTCGGCTTACCACCGGCGGATAGCTCTTCGATTCATGCATTCGCTTTGATCGGTAATAATATCTTTACTTGTACAGGCCGCGGTGTGTATCGTTCGACCGATCAAGGAGATACATGGTTAAATGTAGGCCATTTTCTTTCACAGTGTATCGCGGTTTCAGGCTCAAATCTTTTTTCGGGTCTCGATGGGGTTTATTTATCTACGGATAGCGGGACAAGTTGGTCTAATACTGGATATAACGAGGGTATGTTTGCTCTCGCTGTAAACCAGAGCTATGTTTTTACAGGTACATATGATATTGGTATTTGGCGTCGCCCCCTTTCCGATTTCGGAATTAGTGCCGTTGCCCAATCGCCGCCGGTGAGCAATGCCATTCGCACCTACCCCAATCCCTTCTCCCAGTCAACCACAATCTCCTTCACGCCCGATACCAGTGGCTATGCCGAGGTCTCGATCGTGAATCTGCTGGGCGTGGAGGTTGCGCGGCTGTTTGCGGGCGAGCTTGGGGCAGGGGAGGAACATACGTTCACATGGAACGCAACCGGTGTCGCAACCGGGGACGGTTATGCTACAGGGATGTACGAGTGCCTCGTTCGGATGAACGGGCGAGTGGAGAAGCTGCCGGTGATGATGGTGAGATAATGTATAGTGGCACCCGCTATGGCGGGTGCCACTATGTATTTGCCTACGACTTGAGAAATCGAAACTCGGTCCGCCGGTTTTTGCTGCGGCCTTCTTCGGTCGTGTTGGGCGCAAGCGGCTGTGTTGCTCCGAATCCCTTCGCAACCACGCGTTTAGCCGTGATCCCTTGCGTGATGAGATAGGTGCGCACGGACTGGGCGCGTGCTTCCGAAAGTTTCTGGTTGTACGCCGCTGTGCCGACGCTATCTGTGTGGCCATCGATCTCGATGCGGTAGCGCGGCTCCTTCTTCAGCATATTCACCAGATAGCGCAGTTCCGTGCGCGACTCTGGCCGCAGATCGGACTTGTTGAAATCGAAGAAGATATTCTTCAGCTCGATCGCCATCCCGCCAGTGTCAATGCCACTGCCTGGCTGCTTCGTACCTCCGGGCTGATTTGTGCCACCTGGCTGCTTCGTACCTCCGGGCTGCTTTGTGCCTCCAGGTTGCTTCGTACCTCCGGGTTGCTTTGTACCACCAGGTTGCTTCGTTCCGCCGGTTTGTTCGCCCCCCCCCGGTTGTTTTGTGCCGCCCGGTTCGTTGGTGTTTTTCGGTTCTTTGTCAACCTGATTGCCCGCATAGTTTGGCAGCGGCGTGAGTGGAAGATCGTGCGTGACCTCGCGGTATGAGATCGTGTCTGGCACCTGAACGCTGTCCGAGAAATGGACGTATCCATCGGCGAGCGCCGTGATGCCGAAGAGCTTGCCCGTACCGAGCGCAATATAGAACTTTCCGGTGACTTTGTTCGCGCGATAGACAGCAACAAGTTGATCGGTCTTGAGATCGTTGACCTCGACACGCGCGCCGACAGGCTGTTTCGTCACGCGATCAAAGACGGTTCCAGCCACCAGCGTAACCGGACCCGGCCGGAACTGCAACGGAAGGATCGCTTGGTAAAGATTGAGTGGGCCGCGCGGGTTCGCCCGCTGCGAGGAATAAATGATTTTGTCGCCGCTCGCAGGGATGGTGAGGAATGCATCGTCACCATACGAATTGATCGGCTCTCCGAGATTAACAGGCTCGCTCCATGTCCCATCATCGAGGCGCCGCGACATGAAAAGATCGAGATTACCGTAGCCGGGATGGCCGTTCGACGCGAAGTAAAGCGTTTTTCCATCGGCGGAGATGAACGGCGAGCACTCATTGAACCGTGTGTTCACCGGCTCGCCGAGATTGCGCGGGGGAGTCCACGAGCCGTCGGTATTCTTGTACGTGACGTAAATATCCTCGGAGCTATCCATGGAGCCGGGACGTCGGCTGGAGAAGTACAGTGTCTGTCCATCGGCGGTGACACTGGCTTGTGCGTCCCATAGCGGAGAGTTGATGGATCGGCCCATGTTCACCGGCTTTGTCCATTCATTGCCGACGAGTTCGGATTTGTAAATATCGCAATCGCCGGAGCCATCAGGCCTGCGGCAAAGACTGATGTACATGGTTTGTCCATCGGCACTGATCGTGGCGGCTCCTTCATCGTCGATCGAGTTGAGCGGTGCCGGTAGTGGTGCAGCGGGACCCCAGCGAATGGTGTCGTGACGGCTCGTATCGCGGTGGCTGACGAATAAGTCTTCGCCAAAATCGCCGGTCTCGATTTCCTGTTTTGAATTGGTGCCCGCACGGCGTGAGGTGAAGTAGAGCACCTGCCCATCAGCAGTGACGCTCGGCCCGAAGTCGTCGTAATTGCTGCTGATCTCAGTGAGCTTCACCGGCTCTTCGGTATTTTTCGCTTTCGCTTTTTCGACAATGCATCCCAAGTTGAACTTGATCCACCAATCCGCATCCTTCATGCTCGCCGTGTCGTAGTGATTGACGGGCTGCATGCGACGGAGAAACTCTTTGAGAGCAATGACAGCGCTATCATGCTTCTCCATAATGCGAAAGCAGGGACCGAGATTGTAGTAATTGTAAACGTCGAAGTTGCTATCCAGCTTGATCGCGCGATTGTAGTATGTAATCGCGAGCGGATAATTCTTGAGCCGCTGGTAGATCGCGCCGATCCGTCCGTAAGGATAAGGATACGCCGGCGCGAGTTTGATCGCGGTGTCGTATTCGAAGAGCGCCAGGCGAAATTCGCCCCGTTGCTCGTAATCGAATCCGGCGCGAGCGAATTTGAGCACATCAGCGCTCGGCTGTTGTGCGCGGAGACCGCCGGAGGCGGTCAGGGTAACGAGAGCGGCGAGCGCCGCAAGAAAAACACGCATGCTGAATTACGAATAAATGTTCACGATAGATTCCGTGTGTCTGTACTCTGGGCAATAGTCACAATTATTCATTCGTAATTCTTGATTCGTCTTTCATGGTTGATTCGAACCGCACCCTCGAAACATTCATCGGACCTTTGGCTTCCACAATGATTTTGACACCCTGCGTTACGAGTTCATCGCCGGTGTCCGGAATGTGTCCAAACAGTTTATTCACGTAGCCGCTGACCGATTCATATTCCTCGTCGTCCGGAATATGAAAATCGGGAAGAATCTTTTCAAATTCTCGATTTGCATCCGCGATAGAGTAGTTCGCCGAAAGCACCACAGATTTCCGCTCCTCGTCGATCAGGAGCGTCCGATGCTCCTCGTCGTATTCGTCCTGGATTTCGCCCACGATCTCCTCGAGGATGTCTTCGAGCGTGATGAGTCCGGCGGTGCCGCCAAATTCATCTACGACGATGGCCAGATGGTGTTTCTCCCGCTGGAGTTCTCGCAGAAGATCGGCGATATTCTTGGTTTCCGGCACGAAAGGGACGGGGCGGATAATGTCGAACAGTATGATCAGTTCTGGATGCTCGATCAGTGCGACCACATCTTTCGAATTGATAACGCCGAGAATGTTGTCGAGCGTGTCCTGATAGACGGGCAGGCGGGTATAGCCCTCCTCAATGATGCGGTCGATGACCTGTTCGCGTGGCAGGTCGATGTCAAGCGCGGTCATTTTGATGCGAGGAATCATGATTTCGCGTGCGGTGCGGTCCCGGAAATCGAAGATATTCTCGATCAACTCGTTCTCGGTCTCGTCGATCGTGCCGGTGCGTGTGCCTTCCTCCAGCATCACACGAAATTCTTCTTCGGAGATGAGGCTCTCGGTAAAACTGGTGTGGTCTTTGAATGGGCGGAGGACGAAATTCGAAATTACTACGGGCAAATGCACGAACGGCTTGAGCGTCCGCAGGAGCAGACTGAGCACGGGGGCGATCGCAATCGAGATTGGCTCCGATTGGTGCAAGGCGATCGACTTTGGAATCAGCGCGCCAAACGTGAGATCCAGTATCGTCACAACGAGAATCATCACAATGAAGGCAACGGCCAGACTGAGGTCGGCCGAGAGTCCGCATGTCATTCGAACGAGCGGCCAGAGGTGCTCGTACGCAATGAAGGCCGTGTAGGTCGCAGCCAGGAAGCTAAAGAAGACCGAACCGGATTGGACTGTTGCGATGAAGCTTTCGGGCTGAGCCTTAAATGCCATGACCGTACGAATGCGGCGGATCTTCGCCTCCGGCGTCTTCTCGTCCTCGGTCATCTCATGCAACCGGCTGCGCCGGACGCTGAGCACGCTCGTTTCCGCCAGCGAAAAGAAGGCGTGCAATAACAAGAACAGAATGACGAGCAGGATCTCGGCTGTAAGCGGAATCATACGATTACATGCTCTCCGGTGCCGTCACGCCGAGCACGGTGCAGCCGCTGGCAAGCACCCGCTTCGCAGCGAGTGTGAGTGCCAGTCGTGCCGACTGAATCTCCGGCGCGCTACCAACGATCCGGCAGTCATGATAGAACTTGTGGAATTGCTGTGCGACCTCGCGGAGATACTCGCAAACATGGTGGGGCGCGAGCGAGGCCGCAGATCGACTCAGAACAGTAGGGAAGCGGAGCAGCACCTTAATGAGCGCGTGTTCTTCCGCGTGATCGAGCACTGTGAGGTCTGCTTGTTCGACCTGGCTGGTATCGAGTCCTTGCTGCTCGGCAAACCGGAGAATGCTCGCGATTCGGGCGTGCGCATACTGCACGTAATAGACCGGATTCTTCTCCGACTGTTCCTTGGCAAGTTCGACATCGAACTCAAGATGCGAGCCGGCCGAGCGCATGTTGAAAAAGTATTTCACGGCATCGACGCCGACATCATCAATGAGTTCGTCGAGCGTATAAGCTCCGCCGCTTCGCTTGGAGAACATGATCAGTTCACCACCGGAGACGAATGAGACCATCTGGTGAATAATGACCTTGATGCGCTCCGTATCGTAGCCAAGTGCGCGCAAGGCTGCCAGCACATCGGCAATCGTGGCGATATGATCGGCCCCAAAGATGTCGATGATCTGGTCGTAGCCACGGCCAAGCTTGTTTCGGTGATAGCAAATATCTGGCAGCCGGTACGTCGGTTCGCCGGTGGATTTGACGATCACGCGATCCTCCTTTTCGCCCATCTCGGAGAGCTTCAGCCAAAGCGCGCCATCCTTCTCGTATGCAAGGCCGCGTTCTTTGAACTCACGGATCGTGGTTTCGACCGCGCCCGAATCGTATAGCGAGTTCTCGTTGAAGAAGACGTCGTGATGGACGCCCAGGCGCTCAAGCGTCCGCTGGATGCTCGCGAAGTTCGCTTGCTCGCCAAACGATTGGAAGAAGGAGAGCGGCGCGGCGCGTTTGCCATCGCCGAACTCCGCGACCATCTGCTTCGCGATGTCTACAATTTCCACCCCACGGTAGCCATCCTCAGGCAATTCGATCTCGTCACCAAGTTCCTGTAAATACCGAACATGCACCGACTTGGCCAGATTCGCCATCTGGTTGCCAGCGTTATTGAAATAGTATTCGCGCGTGAGCTTGCCGCCGGTCCATTCGAGCAAATTGGCAATCGCTTGCCCTAAGCATACTTGCCGGCCGTGTCCGGCATGAAGTCGGCCGGTCGGATTCGCACTCACCCATTCGAGGTTGATCGCTTTGCCTTCGTTTGTCGCCGTCCGGCCAAAAGTCGCACCTTCATCCAAAACGACGCGTAGTTGGTCGATGAGATACGTCTTGCTGAAAGTAATGTTGATGAAGCCGGGACCGGCAATCTCCACCAATCGGACATAGCCGTTGTCAAGTTCGAGGTGTCCGATGATATCTTGCGCAATTTGGCGTGGTGACTTCTTTAGCGGCCGGGCGAGCGCCATTGCCACGTTCGTCGAAAGATCGCCGTGTTCTGAGTTCTGCGGAATTTCGAATTCCACACGAGTATCTTCCGGCGCGCCTAAACGGCCGAGTGCGGAGCGGAAATGCCGCTCCAAATAAGCCTCCATCTATTTCTTTCGACTTCCTATCTCTTTGAAATCACTGATGACGCGGATTGCCGCTTTCGCTCTTAACTTCCGTGGTGCTGCTCCTTCCGTCACCGGTTTCGTAACCCGTTTGCGGCTCTTTGGCTTCGACGTGTCCTCAACGGTGATGACAGGCGCGTCGCCCCACAGCCGCTCAAGATTGTAGTACTTCCGAGCTTCCGTCTGAAACACATGAACAACAAAATCGACAAAATCAATGAGAACCCAATCGAGCTTCTCCCATCCTTCACTATGCCAGGCGGGCATTCCTTCGCTGTCGCGCATTTCGGCGATCACATTCTCGGCGATGGCCTTCACCTGGCGGTCGCTTGTGCCTGTCGCGATCACGAAGAAATCCGTCATGAAGGTAATTCCGTGCAAATCGAGCAAACGGACTTCCTCGCCCTTCTTTTCGATGGCATATTGGGCAGCTTGGAGCGCTGCCACTCGAATCGGATCGACTGGAAGTGGCTTTGCGCGCGGCGCTCTCGGTGCCCGTTTTGTTGCCGGCTTCTTGGAAGCAATCGCAGTTTTGGAAGCAATCACTTTTGGGGAAGCAATCTTCTTTTCGAGCTTCGCTTTCGACTTGGGTTTTGGAGTTGTCTTCTTCTTCAGCGTTTTTCCCATTCTGGGTTTTTGTTGGCTACTTCATTGGTTTCAGCTGCGGAAAATCTTTGCCGATAATAACGTCAGCTTTGACGTATTCTT
>JADGPZ010000213.1 GCA_017882165.1 Candidatus Kapaibacterium sp. | reverse complement strand
ATTACCAATGTTTATAGTACCAAGGTATGCTCCACTGCCCGGTGGATTTACTGCGGCGGGCTTGTATCCGAATTCGGACCAGGCTGAGATATTTCCGCCGAAGTCACCCACGAGCGGATAAATCGATGCGCTCGAGAAGCCGATATTCGACTGACCGGCCTGGTCTGTCGATGTGTTGTTATCGCTACCCTTGGTGCTGACATCGCTTGCGCCGAACACGACACGCGCGGCGATGTAGTTGCTGTAATCACCAGAGGCTTCACCTTTGCCGATCTCATTCGGCATCCGGAAACCGGCAGCGCGGAACTTGTATCCGAACTCGTTCAAGCGGGGAACAGGCTCGTGGCACATCGTGCATTCCATTTGGTATCTCCGCGCGAACGCGGGAATTCCATACGACCGCGAGGCCGGGAGCAATACGACGCCTAGGAGCGCCGCAAAGAACAGATGCTTAACAGAAGTTTTCATGTTAGTTAGGTTCTATTGGGGGAAAAGACGCAAATGTTGAGTTTCCGACTCGATCGTGAGCTTACTTGCCGAGGGTCCGAACGTAGTTCACGAGGCTCCAACGCTCTTCATCGGAATACGCAGTCCCAAACGTCGGCATCGGCTTGTTGCCCTTCGTGATCTTGTAGAAGATCGCGCCATCGGTCTGAGCTTGGAAATCCTTGGTGGTCAGGTTGCCTGGCTCTTTCGAGAGTTCTGATGCCTTCGGGCCATCACCGATTCCCTTTTTGCCGTGGCATGAGAGGCACTCTTTGCCGTAAATCTTCCGGCCCGTGCCGATTGATGCGTCGTTTGAGGCAACCGGATTCTTTTTTCCGGCGGCGGCGGCGGGCGCGACCCATTTCGGCGATTGACCCTCGGGTGTGAAGGCGCGGATAAGTCCGGCGCCGAGCACTATGAAGGCGCCACACGTCAGTGCCACCATCATGCGCGTCCATCTGCTACTATGCTTCATTGTGTTTTCCTTTCTTGATTTGGACTACTTGGTTTACTACAAAAATGTACGTGCACCATACACCTCCTAAGAGGATGCAGAATGTAAGGATCATCGCGATCGGCGCTCTTGGCTCCCAAAGCGCACGAGGGAATGGATCCGCAACCACTGGAACGGCGCGTCCCCAATTTCCTCGCATGGTCGCTTGCAGCGGTCCCGTGTAAGCGTTGTCCTCGATGAGAGCAATGATGGTAAGCGATCCTGTTGACTCGAGCGGAATATTCTTCGAAAACGGAAGTTCCGCGACACCGGAGTCATTCGTGGGAGCCGTGTTTTCCTCAGCGATCGGCATCTTGCCGAACAGACGCTTTACGAAGAAGCTGACTGTGGCATTCGCAATCGGGATTCGATTCCCTTTTGGGTCTCTCGCTGTCAGTGTTGCCACTGCAACATAGCCCGTATCGGCATCGCGCACGCTGATGCACAATCGTGCGCCGTTTCCTCCGCTATCCGACACGGTCGCTCCCTGAGCGCCCGTCGTCGAATCCACCGAGCAGACTTGCCCTTGCACAGCCAGAGGCCACGCAAGAAGAAACGCGAGTAGCAAAGCTGGTAGAGTATGGATCGTCTTCATTGTGCAAAAGCCTCCTTGGCGACCGGGTGTGATGTGTGATTCGTATGCTCTTGACCATTCGGAATGGCAGGGGCCAGCCCCTGTTGTGCCAAATGGACTCCCTCTTCCACCTCCCAGATCGAAGCAATGGGGAAGTATTTCGAGAAGAGCGTAATCACTAAGAATATTCCGGCTAAGGCACCGCCCGTAACCGAGAACTCGACCCAATTCGGGAAGTAGGTCGACCACGATTGCGGCACGCCCTGCATCGGCAGGAAGGGATGCAGCAGCGTAGGAATGACGATGATATACCGTTTGACCCAAGCACCCGCGACAATAATCACGCAGGCTATCGTGGTTCCCATCGGCTTACGACCGCGTGGCGTTGCCAGAATGATGATCGGCAACAGCACCGTTCCGAATTGCAGGATCCAGAAAACCGTGGAATAGCTGCCTGAGAAGAGATCGGTCAGCAGGAAGCCCTCGTGGGACTGCATCTTGTAGGCTGGCACCCAATACTCGTTGAAATTGAAATAGGCATAGATCATCGTGAGCGAGAGTACGATCTTCGACATGAGGTCAAAGTGGCGTGCGGTGATGTACTCTTCGAAATGATAGATCTTGCGGAAGGCTGCCATCGTCAAGATGACGCCCGCGGATCCTGAGTAGAGTGCGCCGATGACAAAGTACGGTCCGAAGATTGTGCTGTTCCATCCGGCCCGAAGAGTCATCGCGAAGATGTATGACACCACCGTGTGGACAGACACCGCGATCGGGATGATCATGACGGTCATGACTCGCATGGCACGCTCGAGTCGACGCCAATCTTCCGGTGTTCCCTTCCATCCCATTGAAAGCTTGTCGTATACCCAGAGTCTGAACTTCGAGCCGGTGGTTGCGAACCGCTCTTTGCAGAGCGCAATATCGGGGATCATCGGCAGGTACAAGAAAAGTAGGCTACCGGTCAGGTATGTTGAGATGCACATGATGTCCCACAGGAGCGGCGACTGAAGCCGACCAAAGATGATCATGTTCGCCACGCGATCGGGACGTCCCATATCAATGATGGGCATGATTCCGCCGAACATCAGCGCCACGGCCGTGAGTAACTCCGCCGAGCGCGTGATCGGCCTTCTCCACTCTTGGTTGGTGATACGGAGAATTGCCGATACCAGCGTCCCCGAATGGCTAATGCCAATGAAGAACACGAAGGTCGAGATGTAGAGGCCCCACGAGACGTAGTTGCGCATCGCGGTCGCTTCCAACCCGGTCCGGAGCTGGTAGATGTACGCGAAGATTCCCCAGCAAAGCAGAACCGTCAACCCGATGACCCAGTAGAGGCTGATCTTTCCGAAATTCCCCGGCGTCACCGGCTTAAGAAAATCGGCCCTTATTTTTTCGTTTGCGATGTGTTCGTGTTGCATGAAAGATGATCATTGATCGAATCGTTGTGGATGATCTGAGATCATGGGTGATCTCAGGATCATCCACAGAAGCGTTCTTAACTCTTCGCGGCTGGGTGAGCACCTTTGTGGGCATCCACCTCTGGTTTCGGATACCTTCTGTTCTTCGGTGGCAAGTAGTAGACGCGCGGCTTCGTACCGAGTTCTTCCATGTACTGGTATCCGGCGTTTTGTTCGATGAGGGTACTCAAGCGAATCGTTTGGCCATCGGAGGTCGTCACGGCATCCTCGTTCTCGTCGCCGAAGGCAATCGCCTGCATGGGGCAACCGGCGGCACAAGCGGGCATCAGTCCATCGCGAATCATGTCGGGGCAGAAATCACACTTTTCCACCGTTCCAACTCGTCGTGGATACCCCTGCTCGGGCGAATAGGTGATCTTGTCCATCTCCGGTGTTTCGGCAGGTCGCTCCCAATTGAAGAACCGAGCGCTATAGGGACATGCGGCCATGCAAAAGCGGCAACCGATGCACCGCTCATTATCAATCAGAACGATTCCGTCTTGCCGCTTGAACGTCGCATTCACCGGACAGACTTTCGTGCAGGGCGGATTATCGCAATGAAAGCAAGGTTTCGGAAACCAGTAGGACGGAGTGGCCTCCGAATCCTGCATTTGAAAGACCTTGATCCACTCCCGGTCTTTCGGAGTAAAGTGCATCTTCTGGCATGCTGCCGTGCATTTCTTGCAGCCGTCGCATTTGGCCAGGTCGATAACCATCACGAAACGCTTGCCCGGGATACCCTTGCGGGCTTCCTCGTTGCTGACCGGTTTGTGGCCGGCGACATGCGCATGTGCCTTGTCAACCTCGACAAGCTCGCCGTTCGCAGTAAGGACGTGCATTTTCTCACCAGAATCCGGGGTCGATGCCGCCGAGCCAGAATTGGGCTCCGAGAATGCCTTGCTCAAGCCGGCTCCGGTTGCGACAGCGGCGCCGCTCACCACCGTGAGCCTCAAAAAATTCCTTCGGCTGGTCTTCTTGTCGTCTTCCATGTAATTATATTAACTCACCTGGCCGATACACTCGCCAATCATTGAACTGCGATGCTGGCGACTGC
>JADGPZ010000103.1 GCA_017882165.1 Candidatus Kapaibacterium sp. | reverse complement strand
CTGAACTATCAGACGCCCGATGCGTTCGAAGCCATCAGCAACCAATCACGCAACACCACGGGGCCGGAATCACCTGTCTACTAAATCGGGGCAAGTCCAGTAATGTGGTCTGCTAACTCCTTAACTTTTACCATTGGCCACTTATGCGGCATGTGAAGCCTCCAACAAGTGTACAAGGTTTTCCTCAATCTGGTCTTCTAAGGTATGGGCTTCTTTTGTTAAACCAGCCCACTCTTCGTTCAACTCTTCTACCCGCTCGACAAAAACGAAATCATCAACAGCGCTTTCATCAACGCCGATATATCTCCCTGGATTCAAACTCCATCCTTGCTCTTCGATCTCCTTTAGCGAAGCAGCTTTACAGCGGCCTGGAATATCCTTGTATTTCGATTTTGGAAATTGCTTTTCGAATTCTTTTTTCGTGGAGGGCCGTTCATCCAGGGTAAACTCCGGTTCTTCGCCGCGATAAAGCCTGACAATGTTGCCGATGAACTCGATCTGCTCCGGCAGGAAATCGCGGTGTGCGCGGTCCACCTGATTGAAGATGTCGCGCGCGTCAATGAAGAGAACTTTATTCTCTCGCGGCGTCCCGCGTTTTCCGTTATCGAAAAACCAGAGCGTGCATGGCAGCGTGACGGTATAGAAGAAATTGCTGCCAATAGCTATCATCACATCTACAGCTTTTGCGGCAAGCAGTTTCTTCCGTATTTCCAATTCGGTGCTACGCGCGTCGGCTGCGGAGTTTGCCATGACGAATCCGGCGCGTCCTTTGGCGTTCAGCGCGGCGTAGAACATTTCAATCCAAATGTAATTGCCGTTGTCGTTATTCGGCAATCCGAACGGAAAGCGTTTGTCGTCCTTCAGTCGCTCTTTTGTAATGCCATCAACATTGAACGGCGGATTGGCCATAACGAAATCGAACCTGCCAAGCGATTTGTGGCGGTCCTCGTAATAGCTGTTGCCATCGAGGATGTCGCCGGAAAGCCCGTGAACGGCGAGGTTCATCTTGCAGAGTTTGCGTGTGTCGTCGGTCTTCTCCTGTCCGTAGATGCTAATCTCGCGTCCGGGATTCTTCTTGTGCCTCTCGACAAAATGCGCGCTCTGGACGAACATGCCGCCCGATCCGCAGGCGGGATCGAATATGCGCCCATGATACGGCTCTATCACTTCGACAATGAGCTTCACGAGCGATTCGGGCGTGAAGAACTCTCCGCCTTTCGATCCCTCGACGCGCGCGAACTCACCCAGGAAATACTCGTATGTCTTCCCGAAAAGATCGCCAGAAGGCTCCGTGAGCATGGACTTGAAAATCTTGAGGAGCGAGGTCAGGACTTCCGGCTCGAACGTCTCGTAATCGCGTGGCAGCACGCCCTTGAGTTCGGCGTTGTGCAACTCGATCGCATCCATGCCTTTATTGACGGCCTCGCCAACGTTCGCGCCTTCCGGCAGATCGAGCAGATAATCGTACCGCGCAGTCTCTGGCAAGTAGAGCACACCCTCGGCCTGATAAGTCTCAGCCTTGATCTGCCGGCGTCCGCTGGTGCCGATCTGCTTCTCGATCCTCGCCTTTGCCGCCTCGAATTTCAAATCGGCATAACGCAGGAAGATCAGCCCCAGCACGGGCGCGGAGTATTCGCTCGCCTTGAGCTTGCTATTGGCCCGAAGCTGATCGGCAGCTTGCCAGAGTCGTTTTTCGAGTTCAGCGGTTGACATGCGTGCGAGTTGGTGTTACTCCTGCAAAAATACGGCGGAAAGCCTATACCCAAGCGATTACGTGAAATGGCTCCTCTTTGCGGGATGTGCCCCTTTACCGGGAGGAAGGGCCGTTCGCCCTCCTGAGAGGCCGCATGCGTTCTGGGGAGCTTCCAGGCGTCGGCGCCTATGACATGTCGATCGAATTACTCACGGAGCTTCTCGCCTGGGCAGAAGCACGGAAGGACGAAACGAGCGCGTTGCAGACCCATTATGGGCTGGGTTCGATCTTATGGCACCGGGGAGACTACGTTCCTGCGTTGACGCACTCTGTCGAGTCGTTGCGTGTGGCGGAATCGCTTGGCGACAATAGTGGGGCTTCGCGAGCCATTGGCAGCCTGGGAATTGTTCACATGCAGCAAGGCCGTTATGCCGAGGCCATGGCGTCTTATGAACGACAGCTCGCGATGGCCGAATCGCTCGGGGACAAGAGCGGGATGGCCAGAGCCATTGGTAACATGGGAAATATTCACGGAGATCAGGGCCGCCTTGCCGAGGCTATGGAGTGCTTCAACCGACATCTTGCCTTGGCGGAATCGCTCGGGGACAAGAGCGGAATGTCGATCGCCATCGGCAATATGGGAATTGTTCATCGGCAACAGGGTCGCGATGCCGAGGCCATAGAATGCTACGAACGACATCTCGCAATCGCGGAATCGCTCGGGGACAAGAGTGGGATGATGAGAGCCATTGGCAACATGGGAGTTGTTCGATTTGAACAGGGTCGCTATGCCGAGGCTATGAAGTGCTGCGAACGACATCTCGCGATCGCGGAATCGCTTGAGGATAAGAGCGGGATGTCGAGAGCCCTTGGCAACTTAGGAAATGTTCATCGGGAGCTGGGACGCCATGAGGAGTCGTTCACGTCGTTTCGTTCTTCTCGGGAAATCGCGCGATCAATCGGCTCTTTCGTGATGGCCCGCAACGGCGCACAGAATCTTGCAGCGATACTTCTCGACCTTGCAACCTCCTCGAAGGAAGTCCCGGCCTATCTTGCGGCAAGCTTGCCGGATCAAAATGCAGACGACTGCCACGCCGGTGTGCTCAATCTTGCAAGGGAGTATGCCGAGGAGTGCATGGCGATCGCCCGACAGAACTCGCTACCGGATTCCTTCTTCGCGGGCAAGCTAATCCTGGCCCGGATCGATGCAGCGGAGGGAAATGCGGCCGGGGCAACCCAAAAGCTGGAAGCGATGCTCGCAGACACAAAGGATGAAAACGAGCGGGCGGAGCTGCATTACTGGCTGTGGCGTTCGCGGGCGAATTCCAATTCGCCTGCGCCCAGCGAATTGGAATTCGCCGGTACACATCGGAGAGAAGCGCTCCGGCTGTACGAGTCGCTCTACGCGAAGACTCCGAAGTTCGAATTCAAGAAGCGCATCGCGGAGCTGAAAGGCGAGCGCATCCCGATGAGCGCGGATGATCGTTGACAATGCAACGTGCTTAGGGTCTTAGCAGTGACACCAAGCGATTCCGCGCGCCGCCGTCTCCGCGGATTGCGGCCTTCATGTCCTGCAACAGCATGTATGCGTCAGGGTCCTCGTCGAACAGAGCGACCATCTCGTCGGCGGTTGACCTGCGTAACGCTCCATCTTCATTGATGACCAAATCGGTTTGGCATTTGACACAGAGCGTGTGCGAGCCGGGTTCACCCATTTCATGCAACTTCGCATCATCTCCTACAATAGGACCGAACTTGTTCCCGCAAACAGGGCATTCGTATCGGAACCCGCCTCGCTCATTGGCTTCTAAGATCGCCGAAAGACTAATCTTATCCTTCATGCCGGATAGAATTACGATGCAAGCCCAATGATTCCTCTGCACAAGAGGAGTTCACTGCGCGACACCCGAGACCGTTCGTCACCGCTCGATGAGGGTCTTCTCGACATTCATAACCGGTCACGAATACTCCGTCGCTAAAGCCTTCGAGGCGAGTTTTGTTCATCGGTAGTTATACAAGAAATGGCTTTTGCGAAAGGCGGTCCCAATCATCAAATACATTTGAAGTCCAGCGCATAGAGACTACCGCAGCACGTCACTTCTTCCCAAACATCAATGCATTAAAGTTAAGCCCCTTCAACGCATCGTATTCAACTGAATAGTACCTCGAACTATCCATCCACTTCGTCCGATATGTAGTATCGATACGATCGCCGGGATGGGCTTGATGTTTAATAGTGGTTCCTGAATCGCTCGGACGCCCGTATATGGATTCCAAATTTTGTACCATTTGCCTGTAATCTCGCAGACTGTGCTCAGGAGGAGTGTCTGGCACGTAAAGCACTGAAGATATTGGGGCCAAAATAAAAGCATTAAGCCCGTTGCTATCAAAAGTCAATGTTGCCAAGAACGGTTTCTGGATGTCTTGAAACTTGACGTTCTGATAAGTGATCATAGTTAATGCTGGCGAAGACATCGAAGTTAAGTACGTCCATCCGGCATCGGCAGCAATTTTTTTTGTTGACTCTATTGAAAGCCCAGCATTCAATCTGAGAAAGATGCTCTTTGGCGGCAGCTGCTCTTTTGATGCACATTGTATCGAAAGAAGACCAGCAAGAAGCAGGCAACATGTCAAAAGCGATTTTCTCATCAATCCGTCCGTTGTTTTGAGTTTATGTTACCTGATACCTACCTGATTCGCGGGTGAATTGTTCCGCTCGCCAAGGTCGGCTCAAGTGTAAAGAAATCTAATTACTCCGACACTTTAGGCGGAAAATTTGCCGGTTGACCGTTAAAATACTTTACGGTGGAAAGCATTGATTGAGACCCTTCGCTGAGAGAATTCTGGCAAAACATGGCATTTGGCAGGACTTTGTCGCCCGGCAGGCACTGGCAAGATTCTGGAGCGCCGCACGGGTATGTTTGAGATTCGGATTCATGGGCGCGGCGGGCAGGGTGTCGTTACGGCGGCTGAATTGCTCTCCATCGCAGCATTTCGGGAAGGCAGGCATGCGCAGGCATTCCCGAGTTTTGGCTCCGAACGTACCGGCGCGCCGGTGCTGGCTTTCTGCCGGATTGACGACAAACCCATTCGCTCCCGCGAACCCATCGCGCGTCCCGATGCGCTGATTATCCAAGATCCTACGCTCCTGCTCATGCCGGGTATCTTCAATGGCCTGCGCAACGATGGCTATTTGCTGATTAACTCGAAAAAGACCCCTTCCGAACTTGGGCTTGCCGGCCTCGAACACAAGCTCCCCGAGGGGCACATGATTACGGTGCCCGCAACCGAACTTGCGATGAATTTCATCGGCCGACCCATTCCAAATGCCGCGTTGCTCGGAGCTTTTGCAGCACTGACCGGAGTAGTCAGCATCAACGCAGTCGCGCAAGCGATCCGCGAGAAGTTCAAAGGCGACGTGGCCGAGAAGAACGTACTCGCAGCAACCGCTGCCAGTGAAGCGGCGCGGCAAGAGCGAGTGCAGGAAATCGAGATGCTCGAAGACGAGAAGCTGGAAACTGCAAAGATTGGGGAGGAGATTTGCTAAAACAAATCGAAGGCTCACGGGGCGTCGCGGAGGCGATTGCACTTTGCCGGCCCGAAGTGGTCTGCGCATATCCGATCACGCCGCAGACGCACATCGTCGAAGGCTTGGGCGAGATGGTCCGCACGGGCGAACTTCCCGATTGCGAGTTTATCAATGTCGAGAGCGAATTCGCGGCGATGAGCGTCGCAATTGGCTCTTCCGCCGCAGGCGTTCGAACGTATACCGCGACATCGAGTCAGGGTTTGCTCTTCATGACCGAGGCCGTCTATAATGCAAGCGGTATGGGCCTGCCAATTGTGATGACGCTCGGCACGCGCGCCATCGGCGCACCAATCAATATTTGGAACGACCATTCCGACGCGATGGCCCTGCGCGATGCCGGATGGATGATGCTCTTTGCAGAGTCGAATCAAGAAGCGATCGACTTGCACATTCAGGCATTTCGAATCGCCGAGACGCTCGGCACGCCAGTGATGGTCTGCGTCGATGGGTTTATCTTGACGCACGCTTACGAGCGGCTCGATCTGCCAACGCTCGAGCAGGTTCAGGCATTCGTCGGACCATTCAAGCCGGCGTACGTGCTCGATCCGGAACATCCTGCAAGCGTCGGATCGCTGGTTGGGCCCGAAGCCTACACGGAAGTGCGCTATCTCGCACACCACAAGCAACTGCAAGCACTCGAACTTCTTCCACAGGTCGCCATTGATTTCGAGGCGATGTTTGCGCGCGATAGCGGCGGGCTCCTCCACGCGTATGGCGTGGAGGGAGCGCGCACGGTCGTTGTTGCAATGGGTTCGGTCATCGGGACCATTCTGGATGTAACCGAGGAGTTGCAGCAAGCCGGACAGTCGATCGGAGTATTGGCGATTACCAGCTACCGGCCATTCCCAGTCGCGGCTATTCGCGAGTCACTCCACAGTGCCGAGCGGGTAATCGTGCTCGAAAAGAGCATCACGGCCGGAATGGGCGGGCCGCTCACGGCCGACGTTCGGCTGGCACTTGATGGTCTGAATGTTCCGGTTGTCAGTGTCGTGCTGGGACTTGGCGGTCGGCCCATCACAAAGGAATCGCTCCATACGCTCCTCCAGCGAGCGCCGCACGATGAGAATCCCGAGATCACCTTCCTCGATCTCAATTGGGACATGATCCGCAGTCAACTTAACCAATCAAAAGTGGACGGCAAACTGTCCACAGTGGATGATCGATTATCCATCCTCCCGGAAATCACTGAAACAGTATGATCGAAGCGCCCCTTACGGATGGTCGATCATCCACAGTCGATGCGGAGTCATCGACTCGCGTCAAGTTCTACCAGACCGGTACGTTCACGGCCGGCAATCGCCTGCTCGATACCGAGTTGCGGACGGTCCAGTCCTCCGAAGAACGGACGAACGCGATCACGTGCGGTCACCGCGCGTGCCAGGGTTGCGGCGAGGCACTCGGCGCGCGCTATGCACTTGACGCCGCGATGCGCGCGACAAACAACAACGTCATCGCGGTGAACGCGACCGGTTGCCTCGAAGTATTCTCAACTCCCTATCCTGAGACATCCTGGCAGCTTCCGTGGCTCCATTCGTTGTTCGGAAATGCGGCAGCGGTCGCATCCGGTGTTGCCGCCGCGCTGCGCCGACAAGGCAGAGAGCACATTCGTGTCGTCGCGCAGGGCGGCGATGGCGGTACGACAGACATTGGTTTCGGTTGCCTGAGCGGCATGTTCGAGCGCAACGACGATGTCCTTTACATCTGCTACGACAATCAGGGTTACATGAACACCGGCGTGCAGCGCTCGAGCGCCACGCCGCCGGCCGCGCGAACGGCAACGACTCCGGCGCTCGGCTCCGCGCCGGGCAATCCTTTTGGGATCGGCAAGGATGTTCCGCGTATTGCAATGGCGCATAATATTCCGTACGTCGCAACCGCGAGCGTATCCGACTTGCACGATCTCGAAGCGAAGGTGACGCGAGCGATGTCGATGCACGGCGCACGCTACATTCACATTCTCGTGCCGTGTCCGCTTGGATGGGCACATCCGACGCGAGACACGATCCGCGTTGCACGACTTGCCGTCGAGTCCGGCGTATTCCCGCTGTTCGAAGCAGAACGCGGCGAGGTCGTTCGATCGAACGCGATTCGGCGAAGGATTCCAGTCGAAGAATATTTGACGACGCAAGGACGATTCGCGCATCTCTTCAAGCCAAAGCGCGATGAAGTGCGACTTGCGGCATTGCAGGAATTGGCCGACAAGAATATCGAGCGATATAACCTTCTGCCAGGATCGACCACGATGGAATCGACCACGATGAAGGAGGTGAAGGCATGAGCGAGCATTTTGCAATTTCCCTTACGGTCGGATCGAGCCTCGCGAACCATACTGGCGCATGGCGCACGGAGCGTCCGCAGTACCTCGATCGTCTTCCCCCCTGCAACAACGCATGCCCCGCTGGCGAGAACACGCAGGCGTGGCTCTACCACGCCGAAGAAGGCAACTTCCGTGCGGCGTGGGAAGAGATCATGCGCAACAATCCCTTCCCCGCGATCATGGGCCGCGCGTGCTATCATCCATGCGAGACCTCGTGCAATCGCGCCCAACTCGATGAAGCAGTGAGCATCCATGCGGTCGAGCGCTTCCTGGGAGATCGTGCCATCGCCGAAGGATGGAGCGTCAAACCCACAGCGAAACCAAGTGGCAAGCGAGTGCTTGTTGTCGGTGCAGGTCCAAGCGGGCTCTCAGCCGCGTATCATCTCGCGATGCTCGGGCACACTGTTACTATTGTCGAAGCTGGCAACGCAACGGGCGGCATGATGCGGTTCGGGATTCCCGCTTACCGATTACCGCGCAACATTATTGATGCCGAAGTCAAACGCATCACCGATATCGGCGTCACGATTCGACTAAACGAGAAAGTCGAAGACATTCCGGCGCTCATGAAGCGCGAGAAGTTCGATGCCTGCTTCGTCGCGATCGGCGCGCATCTCTCCAAACGTGTAGACATTCCATCGCCAGACGCCGGACGTATCCTCGATGCGCTTGGTATGCTCCGCACTATGGATGGCGCGCAACCAGCCCAGATCGGCCGCCGCGTAATAGTTTATGGCGGCGGTAACACCGCGCTCGACGTTGCACGAACTGCACGCCGACTCGGCGATGAGGCCATCGTTGTCTATCGGCGCACACGCGACAAGATGCCTGCGCATGATTTTGAGGTTGAAGAGGCCATTGAAGAAGGCATCCAGTTCCGCTGGCTCGAAACGATCAAGCATCTGAGTGGTGAATCGATCACCGTCGAAAAGATGGCCCTCGATGCCGACGGCTATCCGCAGCCGACCGGCGAGTTCGAAGTGATCGAGGGCGACATGGTCGTCCTCGCGCTCGGTCAGGATGTCGATACGAGTGTGCTCGATACAATTCCTGGCATCGAGTTCGCCGCGGCGAACAAGGATGGCGTCGTGAAAGTAGGCGTGAATATGATGACCGGGCATCCCGGTATCTTCGCGGGCGGCGACATGGTGCCATCGGATCGGACGATCACTGTTGCCGTCGGGCACGGCAAGAAAGCTGCGCGCAGCATTGATGCGCACTTACGAGGCACCGAGTACAAATCTCCCGAGAAGCACACGCTTGCCAGCATCGAGAAGCTCAACACCTGGTATTACTCCGACGCCGAGAAGCAAGTCCAGCCGGTGCTCGAGATGATGCGCCGCCGCTCGACTTTCGAGGAAGTCGTAAGCGGACTTGACGAGCAGACCGCCCTCTTCGAGGCGCGCCGCTGCATGTCCTGCGGCAATTGCTTCGAGTGCGATAATTGCTTTGCCGTGTGCCCCGATAATGCCGTCATCAAGCTCGGCGCGGGCAACCGATTCAAGTTTAACTTAGACTACTGCAAAGGCTGCGGCATCTGTGTCGCCGAATGTCCCTGCGGCGCAATCGAGATGGTGGCGGAGGATATTTAAGGTAATCGACTGCCTCCGACTTCGGGTGTCTTTGAGAACCATGCATGTAATCACACGCAAGCGTCTTAATGAATTCGCGCTGATACACCCGGATGCCATGGTGCCTATTGCGGAGTGGTACCGTTCGATGAAACACAACACCTTCTCGACGTTTTCGGAGTTGCGAACGCTGTTCCCAGCTGCCGACAAGGTTGGAAAACTGACCGTATTCAACATCGGCGGCAATAAATACCGGCTTGTCGCCGCCGTCCATTACAACCGGAAACGGATTTACATCCGGGCTGTTCTTACACATGATGCGTACAACTCAGGAAAGTGGAAGGAGTAACCTATGTTCGTCTTAGAACAGATCGAGCGCAATTGGGGGCCAGTATCGAAATACCTTCGCGTACCTCATAGTGTCGTGGAGTACCGGCAACTTGTCACGCTTTTGGACGAACTGATTGACGAGGTCGGTGAGGATGAGTTGCACCCCCTCGCATCCCTTATGGAAGTGATCGGCACACTCATCGAAAAATACGAAGATGAGCATGTGCCAGTGCTTGCGGCTTAAGCGGTAATCACTCCTCCTCCCCCGCCCGCAGCCGCTCCAGCACGGAGAAGTCCTCAAGCGTCGTCGTGTCGCCAGCGACGGAGCCAGTGCTGGCGAGTTCGCGGAGGAGGCGGCGCATAATTTTGCCCGAACGGGTTTTGGGGAGCGCGTCCGAGAAGCGGATTTCGTCCGGCTTTGCGATGGGCCCGATCATCTCGGCAACATGCTGACGCAGTTTCTCCTTGAGTGATTCATCCGGTTGCCAGCCTTGCTTCAACGTAACGAACGCGACGAGCGCGGAGCCTTTGATTTCGTCGGGCCGGCCTACAACGGCCGCTTCTGCCACTGCCTCGTATCCCACGAGCGCGCTTTCGACTTCCATCGTGCCGAGCCGATGACCGGCAACGTTAATCACATCATCGACACGACCCATGATCCAGAAGTATCCGTTCTTATCACGCCGCGCGCCATCGCCGGTGAAGTAGATGCCGGGATAATCGCTGAAGTATTGCTTCGCAAATCGCTCGGGATCTTTGTAAATACCGCGCAACATTGAGGGCCACGGCTTCTTGATAATGAGGTATCCGCCTTCGTTCGGCTTGCATGGCGTGCCATCTTTATGAACGACTTCCGGCTCGACGCCAAAGAACGGCAGCGTTGCCGAGCCGGGCGTTGTCGGCACAGCGCCCGGCAGAGGCGCGATCATAATCGCGCCCGTCTCCGTTTGCCACCACGTATCGACGATTGGGCATTTGCCTTTGCCGATGACTTTGTGATACCACATCCACGCTTCCGGATTGATCGGCTCGCCGACGGTGCCGAGCAGCCGTAGCGACGAGAGATCGTGCTTGTTGGCGTGCTCGTCGCCCGCACGGATGAATGCGCGGATGGCGGTTGGGGCGGTGTAGAAGACGTTCACACCGTGACGCTCGATGATGTCCCAGAAACGATCCGGCGCGGGATAGGTCGGCGCGCCTTCATACATCACGACCGTCGCGCCTTTCGAAAGCGGACCATAGATGATGTAACTGTGACCCGTCACCCAACCGACATCGGCGGTACACCAGAAGATGTCCTCGTCGCGCAGATCGAAGATGTATTTCGTCGTGAGATACGTACCGAGCAAGTAGCCGGCGGTTGTGTGGACGATGCCCTTGGGCTTGCCAGTAGTGCCGGACGTGTAGAGGATGTAGAGCGGATGCTCGCTATCGAGCGGCACCGCTGGACAATCGGCACTCGCCTCCGCCATCGCAACATGCCACCAGACATCGCGGCCCCGAAACATGTCAATCTCGCAGGCAGTCCGCTTCACAACTAATACCTTTTCGACACTGGGGCATCCGCCAATCGTCTGTTCCTTTCCATCGACCTTGATCGCGTCCAAGCGCAATGCGTGATCGACATTCTTCTTGAGTTCAACAACCTGCCCACGTCGGTAGGAGCCATCCGACGTGATGATGAGCTTCGCCTCGGCATCATTCACACGGTCACGAATCGCCTCCGACGAGAAACCACCAAAAATCACAGAGTGCGTGGCACCAATGCGCGCGCATGCCAGTACAGCAATCGCCAGCTCCGGCGTCATACCCATGTAGATCGCGACGCGATCGCCAGTCTTTATTCCGAGCGATTTTAGGACATTCGCGCACTTGCAAACTTCCCGGTGTAGCTGTTGATACGTGAGCGTTCGTTGCTCGAATCCAGCGCCCACGCTTGGTTCACCTTCCCATATCAGGGCGGCCTTGTTCTTGCGCGACGTCGTGAGATGCCGGTCGAGGCAGTTGTAGCTTGCATTGATCTTGCCGCCAATGAACCACTTCGCGTTCGGCGCCTTCCATTCAAGCACCTTGCGCCACTTCTTGAACCACGTTAACTCTTCGGCTTGCTTCGCGAAGAACTTCTCGGGATCCTTGATGCTGGCCCGATAGAGCTTCTCGTACTGCGCGATCGAG
>JADGPZ010000028.1 GCA_017882165.1 Candidatus Kapaibacterium sp. | reverse complement strand
CGAAATTACGCTCGATCTTTCGAAGCTTCCGTCGGGTACGTACTTCCTTCGGATTCAAGCCGCGACAGGCACCGTGCTGCGGAAGGTGGTGCGGGAGTAAAATCGAAATATTTTGAAATTTCGGGAACGCGCTATTCGGCGTTCATGAACTCTGAACATAAATTCGATATTGAAATATTTCGGCATTTCTTTCTGGCTGAATGAGAAAAATGAATTTTGGACTCAAATAGATAAGAAAATTGTCTTGGCGAATAGCCCAACTTCTAAAAGACAAAGTATATTTCCATCCGGCAGGCGAAGTCCCAGGTCGTGGTTCGTGTAGATTTTTGGTCAAATCTTCGTGAGCATGTGTAACCTTTTGCCTTTTCGTTGGTCTTATTAATATAGGGGTCGCGCTAATCTTGGTGGTGACCAAAGTTTAGGTTTTTCAGGGAGAATGCGAAGCAAGGCGAGACGTTCAGAGGAATTCGAGGCACAGGCTGAAAGCCCGGTGTCTGGGGACTACTTTGAGTCGATCGAGATTGCGAGCGAAGCGCCCTTCTCGATCTTATCGGATGAGTCTGTCGAAGTCGCGCTTGTCGCGGACCGTGTCGCTGCAAATGTCGCGGACAAGGACCAAAAGCTGAAGGAGCAATTCCTTGGCGGAGATGCGGAGCGAAGTACCGAGGCGTTTATTCAGCTTTACGCGAAGTACGAGGTCCCGCTGCTGGTCTATTGCAAGCGCATGTTGCGCGACGTGCAGGCAGGCGAGGATGCGTTTCAGGAGGTCTGGATTCGTGTGTTCGAGTTGCGTCAGCGCAAAGACGTGGTGATCGAACATTTCCGTGGTCTGCTTTTTCAGAGCGCGCGGAATCTCTGCTTCAATGTGATACGCGTCGAGCGGCCGCATTCGAGCGAGGAGCTTGAGCCGCTGACGGTGGACGAATCGTCAACACGTGAGACGACGCAGCGCGAGATTCAGGATTTGATGGTGCGCGGTCTGGCAAAGCTGCCGTTCGATCAGCGCGAGATTTTCGTGCTCCATGAGTATTCGGGGTTCTCGTATGGCGAGATCGCGGAGATGATGGAGTCGTCGGAGCCGAACGTGAAAGTCCGCGCGTACCGCGCGCGGATGCGACTCCGGAAGTTCATCCAGGGATGGCTCGGACTCGGTGAGTCCGAGGATCCGACACACTACATTTGAAAGCTCTGGTTTTGCACACTTTAATGGGCGGCCATCAGGAGTAAGGCCGAATGAGATTATGATGATGCGACAGGAAGAACAGATCAGTCAGTACTTCGATCACGCGATGACTTCGGGTGAGGAGCAGAATTTCCTCATCACGCTGGCCGCGAGCGATGCGATGCGCATCGCGTTCCGATCACAACTTGAACTTATGAAGGCTGTCCGCAGCGATGCCGACAGTCTGCGTAGTGTTGCGGCCGTTCGCGACCGCACGCTCACGGCGTTGGGACTCTCGGCCACCGCCGTGACACCTTTTATCGAGCAGGAGCTGATCCGCTCCTCGCGCAATCACGATGCGGCGCAAGCTGGTTCATCGCCCACGATGAGCAGTGCGCCACGCAGCTTCTTCAGCAAGCCGAAATATGCGCTGGGAACGGGTCTGTTCCTCGGTTTCATCTCGGCGGTCACGCTGCTGAATATCGCAACTCCCAGCCACCAGGCGAGTCCTGTAAGTGCCGTGCGTGTCGCACAGCCAGCGGCGCCCGTTATTAGTCCCCTGACGCAAGAAACAATACCGGCCTCGAATGGCTTGCATAGTGTGGCGGATGAGCGGTCATCCGTTGTGGCAGGCCATCACGGATCGCAGGTGCATCACGCGACCGTGAGTGCCAAGACTTCGGCAACGCCGGAGGTCTTGAGCAGCAAGCCAGCCAAGATCGATGTCATAAAAACTATCAAGAAACCATCGGACGATCGCTCGTCCGGGGAGAATTCGGCAAAGGCACCGTAAGGCATTAGCCAGAGGGATCGTGTTATCCGCTGCGGCGGACTGGCTGTGTCGTTGACGCTATCTCTAAATCACGTGCGTAATCTCCGATTCGTTATCGGCCATTGATCCGGCGTTAGACTCTGCGTCTTCTCGTCCGTGCTGCTGCGGACATGCGATGCCTGCCCCCTTACTTGCATGACGGGCAGGACCACAACCACGCGAGTTCTCACGAGGCGCGCCGCGCTTGGCATTGCCGCGCTTACGATTTGCTTGCAGTCTGCACTTGCACAGCCCGAGCAGACCAAGCCGTCCTACTTTGGCAGCATCCAGCTTTCGAATAATCTCAGCTTTTCTTCCATCCTCGCGTATGATGGCGCGTACGAGTGCGGGGTGTTCCAGCAAGGCGCGAAGTGGTTTGTGCCGAGCGGTCGGCTTGGTGTAAGCATCCCGCAGGGTGGCGGGTGGTCGTTCGGCGGATCGCTGCTCTACAACGATCTCTCGACCAGCTATTCCATAACAGCGAGTCCAACGGGTGAGATGCCGCGCGCGCTTACCCCGTCGGGTAATGATACATCGATTGATCGCAGCCGAAATCTCGATGTGAGTCTCTCGATGCTCGGAATAAGTGCATTCGCGTCATACGAAGTGCTACCACATTTCGCGATTGCACTTGGGCCGTTCGCCGGATTTCTTACTTCGCATTCCATCAGCCAAAACGAGGCAATCGTTTCGCCATCGAACGCGGTCTATGCGGATAATAAGATGAGCCTCCGCGCGGTACCCAGCGCGCCATTCAATGTTAATCCATTCCAGGCCGGATTCGATCTTAGCGTTTCCTACGAGCTATTCTTCCAGCCGAATCTATGGCTCCGGCCATCGTTCGGAGTGATGCTGCCACTCACGAGCATTTCCGACCGCAGCACGACGGCCTGGCGTATTATCCCATCCGGCCTTTCGCTTGGCCTCGTCTATCGTGCGAGCGAGCCGACGCCAGCAGCCATTGCACTTCTTGACACGCTGCTGCGGGCTTACCCTGAGGCACCACCGACATCGCCGACCCCGGCGCCGCCACGCCCGGTGCTTGATATTTCCATCAAAGCTTTCGGCATCAACGAGGATGGGGAGGAGGTCGAAGAGCCACTGGTTTCGATCGAGCGGCTCCATGTGACAGAAGTGTATCCGATGTTGCACTACGTCTTCTTCGATGATGGTTCCTCTGGTATCCCAACGCGCTACCATCAGCGGATGGCATCGGATCGCGACGCATTCCAAGAGGCGAGTCTCTTCACTGCCGGTGCGCTCGAAATTCATCACAACGTCCTCGATATTCTTGGCAAGCGATTGCATGAGGATCCCACCGCGAGCGTGACGCTTGTTGGTGCCCGGAGTACACATTCGGCAGGCGATGCCTCGCGCGGACTTGCGATTTCTCGGGAGCGTGCGGAATCGGTCGCACAGTATTTCGAGCGGGTCTGGGGAATCTCGCGCGAGAGGCTGCATATCCGTGCGCACGATCTTCCGGATGTCGCTTCTGACGATCAGAATGCCTTTGGTGAGGCCGAGAATCGGCGTGTTGAGATTATTCCATCGAATGGTGCGATCACCGCTCCATTGCGCACGGAGCGTATCGAGCGCGTGGCGACTCCGCCGCATATCCGCTTCCATCTCGATATGGTCTCGAGTGCCGGGGTTCGGAGTGCGACCACGGCGATCAAAGAGCGCGATCGGGTACTGAACACATTCGATGCGCTGACGGCGGGCTCGTTTGGCGACTATGTGTGGACGCTCGATTCCAAGTCGATGCCGAACGGACATGACTCGCTGACCTACTCCTTCGTCGTCGTCGATAGCTTGGGCGATACTTCGCGCGCCGAGGGCACGATCCATCTTCGTCAGAGAATCCGCGACCGGACGGTGCATGTCACCGATACATCGCTCGATAAAGAAGTTGAGCGCTACAGCCTCATCTTATTCGATTACAGTTCGTCGCAGCTCGACCGCAAGCAGACCGAGAGCATCGTGCATGACATGGCGGGCAGTATCTCGAAGGGGAGTCAGGTCAAATTGACCGGTCATACCGACAAAACCGGCGACGACCAATTCAATGACAAGCTTTCGCGCGATCGCGTTACGCGCGCGGCCGATATGCTTCAAGCTGCGCTCCGGCGCACCGGCAAGGGGCGTCCGTCGATGCTCGTCGAGTCCCACGGCTCGCGCGACGATCTCTTCGATAACTCCATCCCCGAGGGGCGCGTCCTCTCGCGGACGGTCCGAGCACTCATTGAAAATGAGATACAGTAGGCGATGAGAGCAAGACATAAATATCTGTTGATCGTGGCACTCGCGTTGCTGGGCGAGAGTGCCTCGGCGCAGAATTGTCCGCGTGGAATGGTGACGATGAGTGGTCCGGCGTCCTACGTCGCGACACCCAGCGTGCAGGCGCTGAACTTGGCTCATGGTTTTACGATCGAGTGTTGGGCGCAGATAAACGGCCTCAATCCAAACTCCGGGATTATTGTCAAAGGTCGAGGGTCGTTCTCCGCGTATGGCATCTTTCTCGGTCCGGACAGTGAATATCTCGGAGTGATTCGCCGAATCAAACCAGACAGCGCTGTCATGGCGCCGATGGACTCATTCTACAACTGGCATCACATTGCGCTCGTCTTTCGACCCGGAGACAGCCTTTATCTGTATGTCGATACTCTGGAAGTTGCCAGCGCGAACGCAAAGAACATTGCCGTTCTCGATTCCAGCACGGATAGCATTCGTATCGGGATGAACGCTGATAGCAACTGGTTTTGGGGGTCCATCGATGAGGTACGTATTTGGGATGCACCGCGCTCGCTCGCTGCAATTCGTGCGAACATGTTTACTGTTGTCTCCGGCAGTGACCCGAATCTCGCGCTGTATTATACATTTGACGATGGCCCCGGATTGAATCGGGTGCATGATTTCTCCGGTCACGGCCGCGATGGATTTCTGCGCGGACCCAGTGTCGATCTGCTTAATTCCACATCGCCGATGCGCAACACAGCGCCCGGCTGGCAGCTTGCCGCGCGGGAGCAACGCATCGTCATTCCCACCGTCCGGTGTATGGGGTCGTTCGACACCGTCATCCACGTCCATAACATTGGACTTAGGCCCGATACGGTGACGTCCTACACATTCTCCACACAAGGCGCGTTTTCGAGCGTCTCGAATTTTCCGATTCCACTGCCTAACGATAGTAGTTATTACGTGCCGATCGATCTGCATTTTGAACCGGGCGCAAGCGGCTACTTCGACGACACGCTCTCCATCATCGGGAACAACGGATGTGGCGGCCAGATAAACGTTGCGATCCATGCGGCATACGATAGCGTCGGTCTCAGCTTTGCTCCGAGCGTGCTGAATTTCGATTCGATCCTGAGTTGCGATCCCATACCCATTCGCACCGTGACCGTGAAGAATGTGAGCCTGACCGATTCGGTGACGCTCGTGAAACCTGTGATCCCGCCCGGTAGTGGACTCGTATTGCTCACCACGTTTCCGAGAAAGCTCGGACCGGGCCAGACGATGATCGATTCCTTCACACTTGTTCCCGGCGTGCGGGGTCCGGTGTCGCTGCAGGCCGGCATCCAGCTTGACAAGTGTTCGCGCATCGCCCTGTTGACCGTCACGGGCTATCGCCAGCAGCCGGAGCTTTCGCTTCCGGCTGTGATCGACTTTGGATCTGTGCCTGCCGATCTCGCCGGTATCATGCGAGACACAATGATTGTCGTGACTAACACCGGCAACACTATGACGGCGATTCAGTCTGTCACGGCATCGGATCCGATGTTGACTGTGCTCGATGGTCGCGCGAATATCTTCCGCGCGCCGGGTGACACACTGCAAGTGCATCTGCGCTTGCATCCAACCAGTTGCGGGCATTTAACTGCGCAGCTTCACATGAAAGGCGTTCTCTGCTCGACCGACACCGTGGTTACAGTTTCGATCGACGTTGTGCCACCTCTGCCGCTCGTGATGTCGTCGGTCGATGTCGGGCGTATCTGTCCGAATGGCTCCGATACGCTGCAAACGACTATCACCAACCCGAACGACCGGCCTATCCGGCTCGATGGCATTGCATTTTCCATCAACACGGTCTTCTTCAATCCGCTTTCGATCTTTCCCTTGCTCATTCCGCCGCATGGCAGCACGGCGGTCGAGTTTATGTTTGAGCCGGCACTCGATGGCGATTATGTCGATACGGCGTATCTCCAGATGTCGCCGTGCGGTACCGGCATTGCAGTTCTGCGTGGATCGCGCGGCTATAACAGCCTCACCTTCGACTCGACCGTGCTCTCGTTCGGTCGTGGGTGCGATACAGCGGCTGTCACCAAGACCGTGACACTCACGAACAGATCGACACGACCGGTGACCATTGTTGACACCGTGCATTATGGCTCACGACGGTTTGCAGTTGCGCCGTTTGCACTTCCGTTTACGCTTGGGCAGGGCGAGTCGAAGCAGTATCGTGCGACCTTCTCACCGCTTCTCGGCAAGCTCGATACCGGCTCGTTCGCATTTATCGGCGCGGAGGGTTGCGTTGCGGTGAGGCTCCCCATGCGCGGCTCGCGCGAAATCGCTCGGGCGCAGTGGAGCCCGGCTTCGCTCAATTTCGATACGGTGTGCTACGGCTCTTCAAAAGCACTCACGGTTCGCCTGACGAATCTCGGCATTGATACGATCGACATCCAGAATGCGATGTTCATCGGGGCTGGATTCTCCTTCGACTCCGCGATCAACAAGATCGGCGGCAGCGGCATGTTTACAATCAGATTCAACAGCACAGTGCCGGGGCCACACTTCGGAAGTCTGATGCTTGTCGCGGACAACTGTGGCACACAGTTCACGCTTCCGCTTCAGGCTGTGGTGGGCGCCGAGCCGGCAATCGTGATTTCCGACACGGTGCTCGACTTTGGCTCTGTGCCGGTTGGCGGCGACACCGTATTGTGCGTGACGCTTACCAATCCAAGTTGTGCGCCGATCAAACTTTCACTCGACACGAGTGCAACCCCCGGATTTCTGACAAGCCAGTTACCGCCCACGCTGGCAAAAGGTGACACCGCGCGGTTGTGTATTGCATTCCATCCGCTGAGCTATAGCGCTGCGAAGCAGACGCTCTGGATCAGATCCGACAGCGCACCACCGCGATCGATCGTGCTCAAAGGCGTTGGCCTCGCGCCCGATGTGCACCTCAAGGAGCATATACTCGATTTCGGTTATGTCCTCCACGGCTCCGCGAGCACGATGCACGTTCATCTTTCGAATGTTGGAAACGACATCGCGTCGATCACGACCTCGAACAGTCGGCAAGAATACAAAGCGGGAATTCTAAAACCTGTTGCACCAAGCGCGACCGATTCGATTCCGGTGACATTCACGCCGAAGCAATCGACGGGACTCTTGCTTGACACGTTTCTCGTCCTATGGAGCACTCATGTCGATACGGTATTCCTACGCGGGCAGGGGACCGATAGCGGTTTGATCCTGAACGCACACATGCTTGACTTCGGCGACGTGCATGTGGCCGATTCGCTTTCGTTGCTGATCGATGTCACCGCGACCGAAGGAATGCCGACTGTCAAGAGTGTTACGTTCACTCCATTGTCATCGCTGCGATTTAGCGACAGCGCGGCCGTGCCTTATACGATCACGTCAGATCATGACACTCTCATGCTACGTTTCACTTACCATCCGATTCTGGAAGTTCGCGACACGGCGCTCATCATTATTGCGGACGATTCCGCGCGACTCGATACTATCATTCTCACGGGTCGAGGGGTTGAGGCGCACGTGCAGATCAATCCGATACGAACGGATTTCGACACTGTTGTTCTCGGCAATTCCGTCCTGTTGCCGCAGGCGATCAGTATTAAGAACATCGGCGGATACCGGCTCTATGTGGACAGCGTTCATGTCGGTCCGGATTTTATTGTGGCGCTGAACCAACCAACAGTTGCCATCGCTCCGGATTCACCACGCTATTATTCGGTTACCTTCGTGCCCCAGCGTGCGCGGCATTTGATAGACACGATTCTGTTCTTCACATCATCTCCGGATTCGATTACACCGTTGGTCTTCACCGGCACCGGCGTCTACCCGGCCGACACGGGGCCGAGCTTCGGTTACACGGTCGCTGCAACACAAACGCGGCCCGGCGAGCGCGACACGATTCCGGTTTCCCTGTTTGGCACGCGCATTTGGAAGATCGATGCCGATAGCCTCACGCTGAAAGTGTCGTTCGATCCGAGCATGGTGCTCATGCACGGCGCGGTTGCCGGTGTCGCGAGTCTTAGTAAACCGATCATGCACAAGCTCACAGATAGCACCGTCGAGTTTTCGGTCGCGATGGATTCGTTCGATGTGTCACCGGTCTTCTCGCTCGATGCCGAGGCGTTGCTTGGGCCGAATCCGACGTCGTATATTCACCTCCTCCAATCCAACCCCGCTGCCGACCAGCCTGAATCGGCGACCGATGGACTCTTCCAGGTTGCCGACTGTGGCGGAGCGGTGCATGGCGTTGTCTTCGCGGGCACTTACAAAGTCACGCGAGTCGCGCCGAATCCGACTTCAAACGACTTAACGATTGCATACAACTTAGGTCTCGACGGACCGGTCGCGCTCGATCTCTTCGATCCGCTCGGCCGCATCGCCAAACATATCGACTGGAGTACGCAGAAGCAAGGCTCACACACAGCATCACTCGATCTTTCCAGCCTCCCGGCGGGACGCTATGTCTATCGCTTAACGAGCCTCGAATATCACGAGGAGGGCGCGGTGCTAATCGTGCGTTAGATACTTCTTCAATGGACAAAATGAGAAGCATGTTCAACCTCCTGAATCAATCACGAAGAACTCTCTTCGCGATGCTCGTTGTGGTGGCTCTATCCGCCGTGATGAGTTCAGTCGCGAATGCTCAAGCTGGCGATGGCGTTACACTTCCGCCTGACTTCGCGTACACTCACGATTATCCTGCGTTGTTGCCTCAGGCGGATTCGACAGCCACCCTTTCGATCCACTACTTCAAAACGGAAGGGATTTCCAACGACGAGCGCCTCACCTTTGAAATCGCGATTGAGGATTCGCTTGTCTGTACGGCGTTTGAGACTCCGGATGCAGCCGACTTCCGGTATGTCTCATTCCGAAAAAAGCGATTACTCAGTCCCTCGGAGCAAAAGCGACTCATCCGATCACTAGCCCAATCAAGGTTGTACCAGAAACACGATGGGGTGCCGATAGCCTCGTTCAGTGGCTCAGGACGCGAAGTGTTTCTTATTCGAAGGGAAGACTCCGTCATTTTCGGAGGCATGGCGTGGAGCACCGTCGGAACAGATGACTCGCCTCCGCAGTCCGATGTTGAAAGAAGAGTTACTTCAACGATTGGTGGGAATTACGACCTCTTTATTCGGGAAATCAAGAGCTTGTTCCCCGAGCTACCTCATTTGATGTCGGAAGGGTGCCGATGATCCCCTGACAAGATGAATCACATGCGCGTCTTTCACGGCGCTTATCGCAATGGTGGTGCTGAAGAGAAACCGCTGACAGTCCTGCGTTAGGGCAGAACGAGTTCGACCGGCTTCTCCTGCGCTAGCGCCAACTGCCCGCAGGCCGCTTCGATATCGACGCCGGAGCTTGTGCGGACCATCACGCGAACGCCTTCGGTGCGGAGCATCGCAAGGAAGCGCTCGAATTCTGCTTTTGGCGCGGGTGCAAGCTCGGCAGAGATGCCTTCGGGATGCGTGAAGTCGATCGGGTGGAAGGGGATGACGTTCACTTTGCTCGGGCACCGGCGGGTGATCTTGGCGAGGCGTTTCGCGTCGGCCGGGCCATCGTTCAATCCGTGAAAGACAATGTACTCGTAGGTCACCGGAATGCGCGACTGCTGATAGTAGTCTTCCATCGCGGCGAGCACTTCTTCCAACGGATAGCGGCGATTGATCGGCATGAGCCGCGAGCGGAGTTCGTTCGTCGTCGCGTGAAGGCTGAGTGCAAGTTTGACGCCAAGATTCATCTGTGTGAACTCGCGGATCGCTTCGGGCAAGCCGCTGGTCGAGACAGTGATTCGCTTTTTGCCGAGGATCTCGGTCTCGGGATCAGTCATGATGCGGATGGCGCGCGCAACGTGCTCCAGGTTCAGCATCGGCTCGCCCATGCCCATGAAGACGAGATTGGTGATGGTCTCGCCGGTCAGACGTTCGGCTTCGAAGACTTGCAGCAGGATTTCCGCCGTCGTGAGATTGCGTTTTAACTTCAGCGAGGCCGTCGCGCAGAACTTACAGTCGAGCGGACAGCCAACTTGCGTCGAAACGCAGAGTGTCTTCCGCTTAGTCTCGCCTCGTTCGTCGATCATCTCGCTGGGAATCAGGACGGTCTCGATCGAAAGTCCATCGGAGAGCGTGAAGAGGAATTTCCGGGTTCCATCGCTGCTTTCTGAGAGATGCGCCAGCTTGAGCTTTGGCAGCTTGAATCGCTTCTTGAGTTCTGCCTGAAGTGCCTTCGGCAGATCGGTCATCTCCGCGAACGACTGCGCCCGCCGCGCATAGAGCCAGCGATAGACCTGTCCGGCCCGGAATTTCGGCACGTCGGGCATCTCCAGCGCGAATAGCTCCTGAAGCTCCTCGCGGGTGCGGCCAAAGAAATCGGGTGTGGCAGGTGTTCGCATTGCGGGGGCACAACACGCGGGGCGCGGGGCAATTCCCGATAGCGCTCGCATGAGCCGAAACTCACCGAGTGCGCCGCTCGTTGGCGCGGGCGCAAATGCGGATACTCATTGTCGGTACAGCCTTTCCATTACGCGGCGGCATCGCTCATGCGATCGCGCTGCTTGCCGACGCGCTACGCAAGCGCGGCCACTGGGTGCATGTGCTGACGTTTTCGCGGCAGTATCCGAAGCTGCTGTTTCCGGGTAAGTCCCAGGACGAAGTGAGCAAGCCGGCAGGCATGTCCTCCATCGAGCAACTGCCGAACGAGCAGGTGATCGACACGATCAACCCGTTCTCATGGATCCGCGCGGGACGGATCGCGGCGAGCTACAAGCCTGATATTATCGTCTTCAAGTACTGGATGCCGTTTTTTGCGCCGGCATACGGCGTAATGGCTCGCGTGGCGAAACGGCTGACGCGGAAGCAGGGACACGAGTGCAAGATCGCCTTCATTGTGGATAATGTCATCCCGCACGAGAAGCGGCCGGGCGACATGATGCTCACGAAGTTCGCGTTCGGCGCAGTGGACTCGTACGTCGTGCAGTCGGATTCGGTGGAGCGCGAACTTCTGCAAGTGGTGCCTGGTGCTCGGTTCGTAAAGGTGCTGCATCCAGTCTTCGAGAATTTTGGCAAACGCATGGACCGGGCCGAAGCGCGCGCGGCGCTTGGAATACCAGAAACAGTGGGCGCCGGGGTCGGCGCCCACCACGCGGTTCCTGTTATTCTCTTTTTTGGTTACATTCGGAAGTATAAAGGTCTCGACATTCTTCTGCGCGCGATGACAGCAATGCTTGCCAACTTGCCGGAATTGCGACTGGTTGTTGCCGGTGAGTTCTATGGCGATGAGGCGGAGTATCGCGCTCTCATCAAAGAACTTCGCATTCCGGAGGAGAACCTTATCCTCGCAACAGACTACATCGCGAACGACGAAGTCGCAAAGTACTTCAGCGCGGCGAATGCCGTTGTTCTTCCTTACCGTGATGCAACGCAATCCGGTATCGTTCTCATCGCTTACAACTTTGACACACCGGCAATCGTAACCGATGTCGGTGGCCTTGCGGAAGTTGTACCGGATGGTGTGAGCGGACTCATCGTGCCGGAAGCAACGCCCGAAGCGGTGGCCGAGAAGGTCATTCAGTTCTTCGAGCAAGGACTGGAGGCAAAGCTAATGGCGGGTGTTGCCGAGCAAAAGAAGAAATATTCGTGGGACGTATTTGCGCAGGGGATTGAGTCGCTCTACCAACCGATTTCATAATTTCTCATTCAGCAGTGATCGAACTCGGCAAGCCCGCTGATTATGGGCAATACATTCTCGAACGGCGCTACGCGCTTGCGCGAGCGTATGCACCCCTTGCGTTTGCGCGTGGCGGGTTCTATCTCGATGTCGGCTGCGGCAATGGCGCGCAGACGGTGCTCTATGCTAAACACTTCGATCGTTGGATGGGGATCGACGTCGAGCAAGGCAGGCTCGACGAGTTCCGGCGCGAGCTTGCGCGCGGACAATACGAGGCCGACGCAAAACCGCACGATATTCTCGAATACGATGGTGACCGAATTCCGCTCGGTGATGGCGAAGTGGATTGCCTGACGTGCATTGAAGTGATCGAACACACACGGAGCGACACACGGACGATCGGCGAGCTGTTTCGCGTTCTGAAGCCAGGCGGTACAGCGATCATCACGGTGCCGAACAAGTGGTGGATTTTCGAGACGCACGGCGCGAACCTGCCAGTCCTGCCCTGGAACCGCGTGCCGTTCTTTTCGTGGCTCCCGCAGACAATTCACGAGCGATTCGCAAAGGCACGGATTTATCGCAAGAGCCAGATCGAGCGGCTCATCCGTGCGGCTGGGTTCCGAATTCAAAGATCGCTGTATGTTACGGCCCCAATGGATATGCTCAAGCCAGCGGCACTCCAATCGCTTGTTCGAAGGACAGTTTTTCGGAACGATGAGACGCGCCTTCCGTTCTTGTCCACCTCTGTCATGCTTGTCGTAATTAAACCATGAGTGCCACCGAACATCCGCGCGTCCACTCGCTCAAAGGAGTCGTTAGCGAGAACGACCGCTACTACTTTGGCTATCAGTACGGCCTCGGCGCCGAGCACCTCGTCCCATATTTGAAGTCGAAAGGTGTATCGTTTGAGGGGAAGACTATTTGCGAGATCGGCTGCGGAGAGGGAGGCGTGCTTGCGGCGATGGCAGATGCCGGCACTGCAAAGGCTCTCGGCATCGACATCCGCCAGGAAGCGCTCGACCGGGCTGAGATCATTTTTCGTGCTCTCGGGATCAACTCAGAATTCCGCATTCACGATGTCACCAATCAAGAGACTCCGCCCGAGTGGTGCGAGCAGTTCGATTTCGTCACGCTCCGCGATGTGATGGAGCATCTGCACGAGACGGATCGCAGCCTTCGGCACGTGATGGATTTTCTGCGGCCCGGGGGCTATCTTTATGTGGTATTCCCGCCATATTATTCGCCGTTTGGCGGGCATCAGCATCTCTTGCAGAACGTGTGGGGCAAGCTACCATACATTCAAGGCTTGCCGGATGCGCTGTTCCGGCCGCTCACCAAAACTGCGCGGTATGGCATCGACGTTGATGAAGTGATACGGCTCCGAGAGATTCGGCTGACGATCGGGAAGTTTCGCCGAGCGGCCAAACAAGCGGGACTCGAACTCGTGGACGAACAACTCTATTTGCTGCGTCCGGTGTTTAAGCTCAAGTTCGGTCTTCCGGCTGTAAAGCTCAACGTGTTGCGGCATGTTCCCGTACTACGTGAGCTTGGGGTACTCGAAGCCGGCTACCTGCTGAGGAAGCCATAGCAAGAATTTCTTTCATGCAACCCATTCTCACCACCGCACAGTCCAAAGCCTTCGATCGACACGTGATCGACGAGGTCGGCATTCCATCGCTCGTGCTGATGGAGAATGCGGCGCGCGGATGCCTCGACGCAGTTCAGGACTGGCTCGGCGAGTCCTCCGAGATTGTGGTCCTCTGTGGACCGGGAAATAACGGTGGCGATGGTATTGCATTGGCACGACTGCTCGACGAGCGCGGTCACAATATCACGGTATTCCTTGCCGCTGGCATAGGGGACCTCTCGAGTGATGCGCGCGTGCAGTACGATGCGCTGGCGAAGCTGATCGATCCCGACGAGATTTATACGTTCGAGACGGCGGAAGAGATATTCGAGATCGTCGAGCGTCCTGACATCGTCATCGATGCGCTTCTCGGCACGGGTTCGAAAGGAGAGCCGCATGGCGCGATCATCGAAGGGATTCGCGCGATCAATACGCTGAAGGCTGCGAGCGGCGCGAAGATCCTCGCAATCGACTTGCCAACTGGATTAGACGCTGACACGGGCGTGGTATCCGAGAATACCGTCATCGCGGACCGCAGCGTCACGATGGGCGCTGCAAAGATCGGATTCTATCGAGGTGACGCGCGGTCGTTTACAGGCGACATTATTGTCGCGCCACTTGGTGCATCGATTCAGAGCGTGGAAGGGGAGCGCGCGTATCGCGTCGAGGCGCGAGATGTTTCGGTCCCGGCATTTTCTTACACTGCTTCGAAGATCACGCGTGGGCGTGTGCTGGCGATTTGCGGATCGCGCGGGATGACCGGCGCGGCGATCATGTCAGGCAGTTCGGCGCTTCGGTCGGGGTGTGGGATGGTAACGGTCGCGTTGCCCGAGTCGGAGCGGCAGATCGTCGCGCAAGCGGTGCCAGAGTTGCTCACGATTGGACTCGCCGAGCTTGATGGTAGCCCTGCGCCGGGTGGATGGATCGACTTGCTCGACCATCTGGAACGCGTCGATGTTGTGCTGATCGGTTGCGGGCTAAAGCCCGTGCCACACACTGCGGAGCTTGCACTCAAAATCATTTCGGAGGTGGATAAGCCGATGGTGATCGATGGTGGTGCGCTTGGCGCGCTTGCGGGACATCTTGAATTGCTTGCGTCGCGCAAGAGCCCAACTGTGCTTACGCCACATGTGGCTGAGCTTGCAGGTTTGGCCGGACGGACGTGGCAGGAAGTCGAGAAGGATCGTATCAGCGTTGCGCGAGAAGTGGCGCAGAAAGCGAATGTGATTGTTGTGGCAAAGGGCGCTCCGACCTACACAGTCACGCCCGATGGAACCGTCTATATCAACTCTACCGGCAATCCCGGTCTCGGCACAGCCGGCACCGGGGATGTTCTGGCCGGAATGATCGCGAGCTTCCTCGCACAAGGTTTGCCGACGCGGGAAGCGGCCGTGAGCGCGGTTTATCTGCATGGACTCTCTGCGGACCTCGTCGCAATCGAAAAGACGCAACACTGCATGACGGCAACGGATATTATCACAGGATTACCACACGCGTTTACGAAATTAGGCATCGAATGAAAAATACTAAGAGCGAAACCACGGATGGACCGATCTCACAATTCATTGACTATCACTACCGGCACTTCAATGCTGCGGTATTGAAAGATGCTTCGCACGCCTACCGGCGGCATTTGGATTCAGGCGGTTCGATGTTGGTGACACTTGCCGGAGCAATGAGCACGGCAGAACTGGGGCTTTCGCTTGCCGAGATGATCCGTCAGGACAAAGTCCACGGCATCGTCTGCACTGGCGCAAATTTGGAGGAAGATGTTTTCAATCTCGTAGCGCACGATCACTACGAGCGCGTTCCGCATTATCGCGAGCTTTCGGCGAGAGATGAGAGCGCACTCCTCAAGCGGCACATGAACCGCGTGACTGACACGTGCATCCCGGAAGGCGAAGCCATGCGAAGGATCGAGACCGCGATCCTGAAAGAGTGGACGGAAGCCGACAAGAAGGGCGAGCACTACTTCCCACACGAGTTTTTCTACCGACTACTCAAGAGCGGTTCGATCAAACACTATTATCAGATCGATCCGAAGAATAGCTGGTTGCTCGCTGCGGCTGAGAAGAACCTCCCAATGTTCGTGCCGGGCTGGGAGGATTCGACGCTCGGCAACATGTATAGTGGCCACTGCATCGAGCAGGACATCAAGAATGTCCACACAGTCCGCACTGGCATTGAGTATATGATCGAGTTGGCTGAGTGGTACACGAACCGCAGCGCCGATAGTTCGATCGGCTTTTTTCAGATCGGTGGCGGCATCGCCGGCGATTTCCCGATTTGCGTCGTGCCGATGCTCCATCAGGACTTGCGCCGGACGCACATCCCGCTCTGGGGATACTTCTGCCAGATCAGCGATTCGACGACGAGCTACGGCAGTTATAGCGGTGCCGTGCCAAACGAGAAGATCACGTGGGGCAAACTCGGGGAGGACACTCCCAAATTTATTATCGAGTCGGATGCGACAATCGTAGCGCCGCTCATGTTTGCGCGCGTGCTGGGTTGGTAGGACCCCGTAGACTACTATGAAAGCACTCGAAGATTGCAGGGTTCTCGTAACAGGCGGCGCCGGTTTCATCGGCAGCGCGCTTGTGTGGGGGTTGAACCGGCGCGGCGCCGAGCAGATCGTTATCGCCGATCTTCTGGAGTCTTCCGAGAAGTGGCGAAATCTCTCGCCGCTTCGATTCGAGAATTATCTCGAAGCCGGCGATCTGCTGTCCAGACTTGACTCGGGATCCCTCGGCGACTTCGATCTTGTGCTTCACATGGGAGCGTGTTCGAGTACGACGGAACGCGACCTCGGATATTTGATCCGCAATAATTTTGAGTTCACCAAGCGGCTTGCAGACTGGTCGCTTTGGAACGAAGCGCGATTTGTCTACGCATCGAGTGCCGCGACCTACGGCGATGGTTCGCGTGGCATGAGCGATGACGAGACCGGGTTGCAAGACCTTCGGCCACTCAACGGTTATGGATTTTCAAAGCAGCTTTTCGATCTGTATGCCTTGCGGAAGGGTTGGCTTGAGAAAATGGCCGGACTGAAGTACTTTAACATCTACGGACCGAACGAGAATCACAAGGGGGATATGCGGAGTCTCGTGAACAAGAGTTACACGCAGGTCGTCGATACCGGTTCGATTCGGCTCTTCAAGAGTTACAGACCCGATTACGCCGATGGCGAGCAGAAGCGAGATTTCCTGTATATCAAAGATGCAGTGGACATGACGCTGCATCTTGCGACGACAGCGAATGCCAACGGGCTCTTCAACATTGGCTCGGGCGAGGCACATACATGGAATGAGTTGGCGGGCGCTGTGTTCGCCGCGATGGGCAAGACTCCCCGTATCGAGTACATCGACATGCCGCCCGAGATTCGTGAGAAATATCAATACTTCACGCAGGCCGATATTCACAGACTGCGGAGTGCCGGGTACGATCGTCCCGTCACCTCGCTCGATCTCGCGGTGAGCGATTATGTGAAGAATTACCTCGCGACCGATCGGCGGCTCGGCGACGAGATACGACCGGCTCTATAAATGACGAACGGTTGGGCCGGGGTTCTCCGCAAGGACTTGCGCATCGAGTTTCGGACTCGATACGGCGTGAGCGCGGTCGTGATGTTTCTTCTCATCACGGTGGCGGTGATTCTCTACTCGACACCGGGCGAGCAGTTGCAGCCCAGCATTATGAGCGCGCTGATTTGGATCGCGCTCTTTTTCGGCGCGATGACGGGACTGGCGCGATCCTTTGTGTCAGAGGAAGAGCGTGGGACGGCGCTTCTGCTTCGGCTATACGCCTCCGGCGAGAGCGTGCTGATCGGCAAGCTCATCTACAATCTTGGTCTGATGCTGATGCTGGCCGTCTCGGCCGTTGTATTCTTCCTGTTCTTTTTCGCTCGCGATTTCAACGTGCGCGATTGGGGAGTATTCTGGCTCCAACTCATGCTTGGGGCGGTCGGCATCGCGGCAGTATCGACGATTCTATCGGCCTTGATCAGCCGCGCCTCGCAAAAGGGGGCGCTATTGCCAATTCTGGCGCTGCCGGTGCTCATGCCGCTCGTTATCGCAACAACGGACGCGACGCGCATCGCGCTGGAGGTGCCAAACGCATGGGCCGGCGCGCGCGGGGATATTTTGATTCTAATTTCGTTTGACGTAGCGATGATACTTGTCAGCTATGTGCTGTTTGATGTGATCTGGAAGGACTAATCATTCTCCTCAATCAAGCGTGAGACTTTTTCGCTCGAATATATTCCTCTGGTGCCTCGGCATCGCACTCGCGATCCAGGTGTACATCGCGTTTGAGACTCCGATCGGCGGAAGCTTCTCGGATGCCGCAACGCTTGCTATGAACGGCATGCAGGACGTGACGCCGGTCAAGGCGACACTGGTTTCAACCGATTCATCGGGAGCTACCTTCACCGATCTTTACGGGCAACCGGGTCACGTTCAAATCACTAATCGATCCTATGGGTCGTTCCAGTCCTATAAGAAGAGAGACGTGCTGGTCATAAGCGTAGCATACAACCTCGCGGCGAAATCGTTTGATCTGGTCGAAGTCGTTCGGGTCAACCCCATGATGACCTTCCCGATGATCCAGGGACTTGGCGAGCTGGGCCGCAACATACTGCTTCATGTGCCGATGGCGATGGTGGCCTTCATCGCGTTCCTGATCGGGACGATCTACTCGATCATGTTCCTTATTAAAAAGGATTTCGAATACGACCGCCACGCGAGGGCCGCATCGGCTGCAGGATTGCTCTTTACGATTCTCGCCACAGTTACCGGCTCGATCTGGGCGCGGTTTAGCTGGGGGACGTTCTGGAACTGGGATCCGCGCGAGACCTCGATCTTTATTCTTCTGCTGATCTACGCCGCGTATTTCATGCTTCGCTCGCTGCTCGAAGAGAGCGAAGACAAAAAGGCGCGGATTGCCGCCGTCTACAATATCATCGCATTCGTCAGCGTGCCGTTCCTCATGTTTGTCGTGCCGCGCATTACGCAGAGCCTGCATCCGGGCGGCGGCGGCACCGAAGCGCCGGTCGTTAATCTGTCAGGACAAACGCACACCGATCGCACATTGCTGAATATGCACTGGGTCTCGGTCGTACTGTTTCTCTTCGTGTTTCTTTGGATCAAAGATATGTACACCCGCATTCTCCGGCTCGAAGCAAAGCGGGCCGAGGAAGCCTAAACGATTCTGATATGGAATTTCTCGAACATCACGCACTCTACGTCGTCGGCATCATTTCGGCTGTGATCTGGCTCGGCCTTTTTCTATTCATGTTCGGCACCGAGCGAAGGATCCGCAAACTCGAATCGAGCAAATAGGAAACTTCCTATGGCCCGGGACCGTAAAGATATTTTACGCTACCCTTCATTCGCTTTTCTTACGTTTTGATGAATTCCGGCAAGAATGCTGCCTTTTCGGTTCGGTGCGGATATTGAGTGGCGCTGAGCAAGAGTGAACTTTCACTCTTGAACTTAAGCCTTAACCGGCCCTGTTTGGCCAGAAGTTAGGAAACTATGAAAACTAAACACATTATCGCTCTCGTCGTCGCAGTCGTGTTCATCGCGGTCGCGGCATTTGCTCTCGTCGATAACAAGATCGACTATTCCGATTTTGATAAGGCTGCCACGAACGGCCGCCGCGCGCAGGTCTCCGGAACCTACGTGAAGGAGAAAGGCTCGAAATACGATATCCAATCGAACACCTTCTCCTTCATGATGAAGGACCAGCAAGGCCGTGAGATGCAGGTGAAATATGCTGGCGTGCGGCCGAACAATTTCGAGCTTGCCCCGGCCGTCGTCTGCGTGGGAAAGGTCGAGAACGGCGTATTCGTAGCTTCGGACATTCAGACGAAGTGCCCGTCACGCTACGAAGGTTCTGGGAAGATGCAGAGTCCGAATTCCTAACCGGATCAATAGGTCGTGTAAGGCCTATCTGTCCTATTCAGCCTAAGATATGCTCGGTAATATCGCACTTGCGCTCACCTTTACCGCCTCTTTGGCCGCGATGGTGCTTTATGCGCTCGCCGCGCGCGGCCGCACGGAGTTGTTGCTTTCGGCGCGGCGCTGCACGCAGCTCGCCCTCTTCGGGATGTTTGTCGCTTGTGCGACGCTGCTCTATTACATCTTCAACTACCACTTCGAGTATAATTACGTTTACGAGCACGCCTCTCGCCATCTGAGCAAATTCCTCCTCTTCTCCACCTTCTATGCGAGCCAGGAGGGGAGCTTCATGCTCTGGGGACTTTGGACGGCGATGATCGCGGTATTCCTGCTGGAATACGCACGGCGGCAGCGCTATGAGGCACAAGTAATGGCGATTTATCTCGCTGTGCTTGTCTTCATCTCGCTGATGTTGCTGACGAAGAGTCCATTCGAGACGATTTATGCTGCGCATCCGGGAGAGGCCGCCAAAGGCTTCATCCCTCCCGATGGCAAAGGGCTGAATCCATCGCTCGAGAATCTTTGGATCGTCATCCATCCGCCGATGCTCTTCCTCGGCTTCTCGCTACTGGCGGTGCCGTTCGCATTTGCGCTGGCCGGATTGCTCCGGCGAGATTATCAGGGCTGGGTCGTCACGTCGATTCCGTGGACGCTCGGCGCGGCGATGGTGCTCGGTTTTGGGATTATGCTGGGTGGTTTCTGGGCATACGAAACGCTCGGCTGGGGTGGCTTCTGGGGATGGGATCCGGTCGAGAATGCGAGTCTGTTGCCGTGGCTTGTCACCGTTGCGGCAGTGCATACGATGTTGACCCAGAGGCGCACGGGTGGCCTCATCAAGACGAACATCGCGATGACGCTCCTCGCATACGCGCTGGTGCTCTACGGATCGTTTATGACCCGTTCCGGTGTGCTCGGCGAAGCATCGGTCCATTCGTTTGCTGATCCGGGTTATCTCGCCTTTACCCTGCTCATCTGCGCGATGGGTGTTTTTATCCTGATCCCTCTCGGGATCTTCATCTGGCGGTGGCGTGAAATGTCGGGCTTCCGGCAGGACTATCAAATCTTGTCCCGCGAGACGAGCCTTTCGATTGCGTCCGCTGTGCTCGGCGCGAGCGCTCTCATCGTTTTTATTGGCACAAGCGCACCACTCCTCAAGAAGAAGGTCGATCCTGATTTTTACACGAATTTGCACATTCCGCTTGTCGTCGTTCTTCTTGTGATTAACGGGCTTTCTCTGCTTCTGAAATGGAGGCAGTCGAACGGCAGTGAGGTTCTGAAAAAGTCGCTCTCCGCACTTGTGGCGACTGCGGTCCTCACGCTTGGCATCATTCTGATGGGAATGCATGACGTGCGGTACATTGCAATTATCGCCGCAGCGTTTTTTGGATTGGCCGTGAATGTGCAGATCGGGTCGAAGGTTTTGCGCGGACACTGGAGTATGGCCTACGACCGCAGTTCGCCGACGCGGCAGGACTATCTGAAGAGACTCTCGACGGCATTGGGTATTACTGTTGCGCTTGGTGTTATTGCTCTTCTCGTCCTCACGGCTGGTGACTACAATCTGTTCGAGGGTCTTATTCTTCGGGGTTGGCCGTACGCGACAATTCTCTTCGCGGCGCTGCTCGTCATTTTTGTCATCATCGGCTATCCTCGGATCACGCTCGACACGAAGTTTCTCGGCGCTTACGTCGCACATATCGGCGTCGCCGTTTTCATTCTTGGCGTTGTCGCATCGGCTGGATATACGGAGCGGGAGATTGTTCGTCTGCCGATTCACAAGCCGGTCGCAGCATTTGGTGGGCAATACAAGCTCACCTTCGGTGGTGTCGAGAATGCGCCGAACGAGCACACCTATTGGCTCGTGAATATCGCGGACAAGCACGGATACTCCGGAACGGCGAGGCCACTTACCTTCTGGACCGACTTCAATCAACATTCCCAGCCGATTCTCAATCCTGGGATCGTGAAGTACGCGACGCGCGATCTTTACTTCACGCTGAATTCGTCCGAAGAGGAGGGTGGCGTGCCGCGCGACACACTTGGCAAGATGCAGAAGATCGCGATGTTCGGCGATTCCTTACACATCCAGTTCCTCAATTTCGAATTTCCGCAGTCGGAACGGACGAAGATGATGGCGCAGCAGCCGTTTCATGTGAAGGCATTCGTCATTGCGAATTCTGATTCGCTCACGCTCGGGGTGACGCGAAATCCCGTGACCGACGAGGCCAGCGAAGAGGATGTTATCGTACCCGGTACAAGCTATCACATCCAGTTGGATCAGTTGATGCCGAACATGCAGAATCCCGCGCTTTCGCGTGTGGTGCTCCGGGTTTTCGACGATAAGAATCCACCTCCTCCTCCGACCGAGGTTATCACGGTTGAAGCGTTTGTGAAGCCATACATCAATCTTGTTTGGATTGGTATTCTCACGCTGGTTGCTGGCTTCGGCTTTTCGACGCTTCGCCGCCGCCGCGAGGCCATCGTTGCGATCGAGCGTGCCGAGCGTGGGTATGAGAAGCTGCTGGCCCAGCGGCACGAAATGAGTCCCGATTCCGAGGCGCGGCCAGGTGTCGCACGCGGAACAGGGAAGCGAACGGGGATTCGAGCGAAGGACTAATCCCCGCTATTCTCCGCCAATCTTCATCGCGTTCGATTCGCTGAGCACGACGATCGAACGGACATCGAGAACATCCGTGAATGCCGGCGCATTCGGCACTTCGACGAGTGCTGGAATGGACATGTGTGAAGAGCGACGGAGGACGCGACCACTGGAGAGGTCAAGAAATGTTGTGTCAGATCCGGTGAGTGGACCATGCGTCCGAAGCGCGACTTTTGTGATTGTGTTTGACTGGTATCCCTGGAATGCTCCAGAATCGACCGCAACGATCACGGCGAGGTGCGTACCTAATGTGTCGAGCAAGTGTGCCAGACGGTAGGTGCGGTAGACGTCATAGACAAACAATCCCTCGGTTGTGCCGATGTTCACCGTGTCGCGGACTTGGGTTGTGTCAATCGTGTGCTCGGTCCATGTATCGCCATACGTGACCGCGCGGTCCGGCAGTGGGATAAGCATGCGCGGCGGCTGGAAGAAGTAGAAGTTCGTCTGGGCCTCGGCATTGGAGAGCTTGAGACTGTCGAGAATAATCCTTTTGATCTCATTACCCCGCATCTCGAACGTGAGGCGCGTGATCTTGAATATCGCTTGTGTTTCGTGCAGCATGAGAGAGTCCCCCGACAACTCGCGACCTGCGACTTCGAACCGTGTAAAGTAGCGATCGAAAGACCACAAGCCCTTTTTGTAGTCGATCGAGACGTTGTGGAGCGCGAGCTGCGCGGTGCCCGTGAGCATTCCATTCAGATCGGCTCGATCGGTATGGACGTGCTGATCGATTTCCGTCTTCATATTATAAAGCAACGTGCCGGCCTGCGGCTTGTACCGCAAAGTCATCATGTCTGGCTTGATTTCCGGAGTATCCTTCGGCGCGACCGTGACGGCATGCCGGTGGGGCCGCTGGTGCTGGGCGATCGCAGGCTGAACGGCCACCATCAATATGGCGGCCAAACAAACGTATGGCAATGGGCGAAAACTAAACATCAAGTGGGAAGTGCTAAAGTGCTGAAGTGCTTTTTTGTGTTTCCCAGCACTTTAGCATTTCAAGGTACAATCGAAATCTTGCCCTGGCCAAGCACACGGCCTTCTGAGAGCAACTCGACGAGATACGAGTCCGCCGGAAGCGAGCGCCCCAGCGAGACGTGATAATTCCCGGTGCCACTCTCACTTGCATCGAGGCGAACGGAAACTCCCGTGGCCAGATTCGTTAAGCGGCACTGGCAAGACTTGCCGCTCGCAGCGGGCAACGTAATCGTAAAGTCGCCCGACGCTGGATTGGGGTAAACCGCGAGGTTGTTCGCTGCATTCGAGTTGCCGGAGGCCACGCCACGCTCGGCTCCCTGAATATCCGAAATATCGATCGCATAGAGCGATCGGCCATGCGTGGCGGCGATGAGCATGTTCTTGTAAATCTTGAGGTCGCTCACGATCACATGGGGGAGGCCAGTGCCAAGCGCGGCCCAGCTTGTGCCGCCGTTGGTTGTGACATAGACGCCGACATCCGTGCCGGCAATCAGCGTCATATTCTTCTTGTATGGATCGCCATGCTCTGCGAGCGTGTCGATCACCAGCGCACTGACGGGTGCATTCGGAAGATTGCCGCTCATGTTTTTCCAATGCGCGCCGCCATCGGATGTGCGGAGGATGTGGACCGCTGATCCTGCGTATGTGCTGGCGGCAAATGCGATCAGCGAGTCCGAACGATCGGGCACAATCGCCGAGATCCCCCCTCCGGGTAGTCCACCACTTTTCGAAATCCACGTTGGAGGCGTCGTGTCCGCTCGGGCTGCATTCACCTGCGTTCGCCAGATTTGTCCGTAGCTGCCCGACCAGATCATCGGATGTCCCGCTGCATCGCGAGGACCGAGCGCGATGGACTCGATGTCTCCATATCCCCAGATCTTGTCGTTGCTCGCATTGCCTCCGATGATCTTCGACCACGTTTGCCACTTGGTATTTTCCAGATCATTCCAGTCGATCGTGGCCTTGTAAACATGACAGCGGCCAGTATAGAGGTCGGTCGGTCGTTGATCGTCCAGCACAACGGGCACGGCCCACGCGGTTGCTTCGGCGGTATCGGTCAGTGCAGTTGGACCTTTCAGCAGGCGATAAGAGAGCGTGTGCCAACGCGGGCGCGCGTCGTGCGTCGTGTCTTTCATTCCAAGTGGAGCAGGCACGATTGAATCGAGCGACGTGCGAGCGAAGATCACGCCAAGTTGCAACGATGTAATAAGCTTGTTCGAGTCCGTCGGATGCGACGCAGCATTGGTGCCATCCCCGGCATTGATCCATGCGAATGCGGTGTCCGAAGTCAGTCCATGCGAGACTGTGCCATTATCCTGGGTCCCGCCAAACACCTTGAGATCGGATGCGCTGATGGTGGCCGGTGTGTTCGCCATCCCGGGGCCCCAGGCTTCGATCGAATAGAATTGCGTGATCGGCAGACCCTTGATCTGATTCCATGACGCTCCGAAATCATGGGTGCTGAATACTCCGCCATCGGACGCGACAAGCATGTCCGTGTTGCTTGCGGCACACGTAAAGGCAAGACCGTGCTGATCCGAATGCTGGCGACGGTCGGCCTTTACATAGTACTCGCTATAAGAATTTGTTATGTCCTTCCAGGATGCCCCGAGATCGGTGGAGCGAAACACATCGATCCCACCAAGATACAAGTTCGGTGCGCCGATCATTGGAGTAGGTCCGGTGGTGAGGAAGAGATCGTACCCACCCTGTGCGTTGGTGATGTTTGCGCTGTCCTTGCCTTGCACGCCACCCATTGGAATTTGGATGGTGGAGTCGAGTATCTTCGTCCACGTTAATCCTGCGTCGGCAGAACGGTAGAGACCCTGAAAATTGTCATCCGTCAGTTGGTGTGTGACGGCGTTCGTGTCGGATCGAATGTATACGGCAAAGAGCCAGCTTTGCGATGTCAATTCCTGCGCGTCAACAGTCCAGAGGAGTGCGCCTCGGCTAAACACCTTCCACTTAGAGGCATTCGGCAGGCCCGAGTTCGAAAGGGTATCGCATCGCGTCCATGTATTACCGGAATCGCCCGAACGATAGACACCGGAGTATGGGCCGGCCGGCCCACTCGAGTAGAGGTTACTATAGGGTGTGGTATGATCCCATGCAAATGCAACGATCTGTGCCGAGTTGAGCGGGTTCATGGCAACATCGATGAACCCCACCGGCGTTGAAGATTTCGAACTTCCAGCACGAACAAACAGTGAGCGCGTCCATGTCGAGCCGCCATCGACAGAACGGAACACGCCACGATTGCTATCGGCCGTGCTGCTCGGCCCCGGGATCGCGACATACAGATTGTTGTGGTTCTGAGGATCAATGACAATCTTCGCAATGTACTGCGACTTCGCGAACCCGAGATACGTCCACGAGCCGCCGCCATCGATTGATTTCCAAAGGCCGTTGCCGGGATAGGAATCGCCGCTTTGGTTAGGCTCGCCCATGCCGAGATAGATCGTCTCGGGCTGTGTGGGATCGATCGTGACACAGCCAGTTGGCAGTGAGCCGAAGGTATCGGTCACACAACGCCACGAGGCGCCATGGTCGCTCGTCTTCCAGAGTCCGCCGGAAGCGGCGCCGATATAGAACGTGTTGGAATCTGTCGGATGCGTAGCGATGCACGTTGCCCGGCCATCGATGGAGTAGGGGCCGATACTCTGCCAGGTTTGCGTTGAAAGTGTCCCGTACTTGCCACTCGCATGATAAACCGGCATCCGTGCCGCCTGCGCAAGTGCATTCGGATATGCGTCGGGATCGATCGTTTCATTTGGCCATGCGCGGCGGCGGAAGAACCAATCGCAGCGCTCCTGACCTTCGTGTCCGGGCGGTGGCATGTTCCGTTTGACATGAGATTGGATCGTCTGGTGGATCCTCGTTTTTGTCGCGGCATTCGCCTTCGCCGTTTTGGACTTATGGTGGCGAGCGTGGGTACTCGGAGCAATGGTGCTGGGAGCGTGGGCACTCGGAGCGTGAACGCTCGGCCGGACATGCTTCACCTTCGGTTGCTGGTCGCCAGAAGACTGACCAAAAACCGGCGAGCAAATGCCGAGGAACACAATCAAAATTCCGGCACAACGACGCTGCATTCGAGCTACTTTATTCATCATTCAACATCCAAAATTGTTCGTAAGGACTAACTGGACAATGCGAGGTAAAGTTTGAGCATCCGCATCACACGGGTCGAATCCGGTTCGATCGCTGAGGAGCTTGGCATTCAGGTCGGCGACGAACTCATTTCGATGAACGGTGAGGCCGTTCACGATGAGCTCGACGTGAAATTTCACATGCCATGCGAATTGCTCGAGATCGAACTTATGATGCAGGGTGCGAGCACCGATGGCACGCGGCAGTACACCGCCATCGAGATCGAGAAGGAGCACGAAGAGGAAGCCGGGTTTATCGTCGAGCCGATGAAGATGAACGCCTGCGGCAACGACTGCGTGTTTTGCTTTGTCGATCAGAATCCCGAAGGACTGCGGAAGGCGCTCTATTTCCGCGATGGCGATTACCGGTTCAGTCATCTCTACGGCAATTACAACACGATGACGAACGTCGGGCCGACCTCGCTCGAACGCATCGTGCGCCAGCGGCTCATGCCGCAGTATGTCTCAGTCCACTCGACCGTGCTCGAAGTCCGCGAGCGCCTGATGAGGCTTCGCAAGGACGATCGCATCATGGACAAGCTTCGCTATCTCGCGGAGAACGACATCTGGATGCATTGCCAGATCGTCCTCTGTCCCGGCATCAACGATGGCGACGGCCTCAAGAAGACGATCGAGGATATTTATTCACTCGGTCTTGCGGTGCAGACGATGGCGATCGTGCCGGTGGGCCTCACCAGCCACAGGGAAGGACTATCCGATCTTCGGAAGATTGATAAGACCTATGCGACCAATATGATCGATATGGTCTTCGAGTTGCAAAAGAAGTTTCGGGAAGAGCGCGGGATGAACTGGCTTTACTTGTCGGACGAATTCTTCCTCGTGGCCGAGATGGAGCCGCCCAGCGAGGAGTGGTACGATGGCTACCCGCAGCTCGAGAACGGAGTCGGCATGGTCCGCGATTTTATCGAGGAGACGCGAAAGGAAGTCGAGGCGCTGAAGCAAACAAAAGCTCTCACACACTCTCGTCGGCTCACGCTTGCCACGGCCACGCTTGCCAGCGGATTTATGGCGCGCAACATCGTGCCGATACTCCGTTCGATTCCAAATTTAGAGGTTGATCTTGAAATTGTCCTCAATCGGCTGTATGGACCTGATGTGACGGTGACCGGCTTGCTTTCAGGCGGGAGTTTTCAGCAGCACTTCCAGGACAAGCCCGCGACCGATCTTCTCCTTCTGCCGCCCAACGTCCTGAACGAAGACGACATCTTCTTAGACGACGAAACGCCACTCGGTCTCCGGCGCAAGCTCGGCGACCGCCCCATGGCCATCTTCCATGGCTCGTGGGAAGAGGTGCTCCACTATCTGGAGCACCCGGAAGCCGAGACGTTCGATACGAAGAAGATGAAGCTGCCGGTGCTAACCTAAGAAAGGACTACCCTTTCATACCCAGTTGGAAGCTCAGAGCGGCCAGCACCTCCGCTTGAGTGCCCTCGTCTTCGAGGCTGCCGAGATGTTTGATGAGACGCTTCTTGTCGATACTGCGGATCTGATGGCAAAGAACGATAGACTCTTGGCTTAACCCAGCCGTACCAGATTTCAGAAGTACTTCGTTCGCGTAGATGTTGCGATTCTCTTTTCGCGAGGTGATCGGGACAGCGTTGAGAACCGATAAAAGCTGATTGACCTCTTCATGGCTGACGATGATGACAGGGCGCGTCTTGCCTTGCTCGGAGCCTACGACGGGATCGAGATTCGCCAGAAAGACTTGCCAGCGATAATCCATTGCTAAATATGCTCAGAATCGACGAACTTGAAATCGTCCGCGATTTCCTGGATATCCTGCAAGAACAGCGGGTCTTTCGCTGCGAGCGCAATCTGGGCTATTCGGGGATCGACTCCATTTTGTTTGGAAAGCACAAGCACTTCGACCTCCTCACCTTTCGGGATGTTTGGTACCCGAAGGTGAAGGATGTGATCCTGTGGAACGGTAACGGTCTGATGAAATGCAAGCATGATAGACACTAACTTGATTTCGGTGTGGCGAGTTCAGCCCGAGCCGCTGCCTCTTTGGGATAGTGGACGAATGATTTGGGCTGCCTGGGGTAGGCTTCTTTTGCGGGACGGCATGGTTACCATCCGCAAGATTGGAGATTCCTTCCATGAAATGGCATATCACTCTCGGACTC
>JADGPZ010000102.1 GCA_017882165.1 Candidatus Kapaibacterium sp. | reverse complement strand
CAAATGTTCCGACCATTATTGCGCCAGGAATTCTTGGCTCCAGGGCAAGAAGTTCTTGGATTGGTAGGGTTGACACCTCAGATTATTCGTTCGAATGTCGAAAAACGATTCAACGTGGATGTAACTTACTCAGACGATTTGGACAATCATTATCACGAGCAAGCAGTACTCGATATTGGTAACTATGTGTGGGATAAAAGTTTGGTCCGAAAGAACTCAGAGGACTACATCGGTAACATCGCAGTGGCACTCGGCGAAATCAAGAAACTGTTAGAATCGCATAGTGAAGAAGAGAGCTTACTTTAACTCAAACTTTGTGCGCTTCTGAATGGGAGCAGTCCAGCCGTACGAATCAGCCAAAAAGCGAATTTCTTCGGCACGCACCATCGGAATTTGTAGGACTCCATCCTGCTTGATGAAGAACTCCTGGCGTGATAGCTGACTTGATCGATTTGAAACGAGCATAGCAAAGAAATAGCCGGAGATTACAATTTTATACGCATTCTGATCTTCAATTCTTGAGAAGAATGGCGTTGTGATGGTTTGTTCTCTACCCGGTTTATCGCGCTCAAGAGCTGAAACAATACAACCGTATTCGTGAGGTTGACCTGGATCCTTTTCTAAGATCATCCGTCTCAATCGTTCCTCATGAGGTCCGAGTCTTAGAATTTCAAAGAAAGGATGCTTCGCCACTCCCATTCTCCAAAACATCGACATTAGGAAAAGCTTAAACCGTGCATAATCAATACCACCGAAGAAGAATCGGTGCGGCTCCTCTATTACAGTCAGAGGTTCGTCTCCAAAAAGCACATTTCTGGCATATGTCTCATATTCTCGATTCAAGAAGGTTTCGTGCTCGTCGCAAAGTAGCCGCTCCTTAATACCATCTGAAACGTGATCGACTCTGCCACCATATTTTGAAGAGAAGCGAGCCATGCGATGACCTTCGCTATAAAGTGGATCATAGAAAAAAGAAGGAATAATATGGGACATCCTCAACTCGCGCTCCTTGAGGCATAGCCGACATTTCCCAATTTTGTCATCGATCCTAGGCATGATCTATTTCTAAAGTGCTCTTAGTCGAAATAGTTCATACTGAGCACCACTAGCCGCGCTGGCAGCACGTTGTTTCCGGGCCAGCGTCGGGTGGGCACAGAATGCGCGCGGGGGCGATGCGTGGTGTGGGACATGCTTTAGCTTGTCCCTGCATGATTGGTCATGCTTGGAGCATTGGAGCAAGCTAAAGCATGCTCCACACCGCTGACGGCACGCTGTTTCCAGGCTGGTGTCGGGTGGGCACAGAATGCGCGCGGGGGTGGTTGCAAACGACATGGAGAAGCGACTAAAACCGATTCCAAAGTTTTCCAGTGAGGATGAAGAGAGAGAGTTCTGGGCAACACACAGTTCAACGGATTACATCGACTGGTCGAAGGCCGAGGTCGTACGAGAACAGGGCGAGTTGCCGAATCTTAAACGATCGGATTCTTCACAATCGCAATAGCAGTGCGAGAAGCTGGCGGCACGTTGTTTCCGGGCTGGTGGCGGGTGGGCACAGAATACGCGCGGGGGCGGTTGCAAGAGTATGAGACACGTCGAAATAGCAGAGACATCGGACACATACGTCATCCTCGTTGACAAAGAGGATATGGACCGGACGCGCATCGATCAAGCGGTTGACTTTTTGGAGGGCGATGACTTCGCGCACATCGCCGAAGTGGACGATGAGGAACAGGCGGAGATTGCACGAGGTCTCACTTCCATGACCGAAGAAGACCGCCGTTTTACGCTCATCCGCGAGTCGAAGTAATGCCGGTTCGATTCATCTATTCGGATCAGGCGGAGAAATTTGTCCGCAAGAATTCCGACCAATTGAGTTTTGAAAAAGTTGAAGAGGCCGTTCGTCTCTCGCTCAAGAAAATACTCCACCGAGAGAGAAACAACGCCGACATCAAGAAACTCAAAGCAGAGTGGATAGGACATTGGCGAGTCCGGCTCGGTAGCATTCGTATCGTGTTCCGTTACGAGAATGGTGAGCCGATCATCACGTACATCACGCGGATCGAATTTCGCGGGAGCGTATATTGAGTGACTGGTGCTTGCCACAGGCGGCACGTTGTTTTCGGGCCAGTGGCGGGTGGGCACGGAGTGCGCGCGGGGGTGGCCATGGCACATGATTTGCTATTGTCTATGTTCAAGCATCCGATATGCTCCACCACACCGGAATTCATCCTATAGCACATTACTCACGTAAATATCACTGTAAGAATTATGAACCATTCACTTATCCATCAGACGCCGGCAGTTAGCGTTCGCAAAATTAGTCTTGCGACGATCGCGGTCTTCGTCTCGCTCGCATTCACACTCGTCAGTTGCTCGCGCCAAACCGGAACGTCAAACGTGGCAGATACGGCAAAACAGCAAATGGCCGCCACGCCTCAGCCCTCGTCCGATACTGCGCGACACCTTGGCTCGTATCAAGGGAACATCATCCAAAGCACCGCGAATAATCAGAACTTCCGGGAAGTGCTTTTTACAGGACAAAAGAGCCAATTAGTGGCGATGAGTATTCCTCCGGGCGGTGAAATCGGCGCGGAGACCCACGCACATGTCGAACAAACGATCTTCATTCAAAGTGGAAGCGGCACGGCGAAGGTTGGCGATAAGTCTTCGGCCGTCAAAGCAGGAGACGTACTGGTCGTTACTCCCGGTACCGCACATAATGTAGTGAATTCCGGCAAGACCGACCTGAAGCTGTACACCATCTATAGTCCTCCGAACCATATCGATGGCCGCGTTAATGCTACGAAGGCGGACGCCGATCGGGACCAGGACGATGAAGCTTTCGGCAACGCAGTAAAGGACTAACGAAGCCGCTGATGTCGAGTTAGTTTATCGGGCTGACGGCACGTTGCTTTCGGCCCGGTGGCGGCTTTGGGCACAGAATGCGCGCGGGGGGTGGCGCATGGTGTGGGACATGCTTTAGCTTGTCCCTTGCAAGATTCCCTTACACTGGCGGTTGTAACTTACGAACGGAATCTTCCTTAATCATGGGAGTATTCGGTATCGAATCGCGAAGAAAATAATTCGGATCGCAATCCCGTGGGATTATCGGATGCTTCTTGGGCAGCAACCACTCGAAGAACTTCGTATAATCGAAATAGAGTGTGATGCCTGGTTTTGGCGTTACGGGCCACCCGGTAGTCTTGCTCCAATCGTCGATGTTTAGATTCGGCGCTGGCTTTGGCGGGTCATTCACCTGAGCTGGCTTGAACGGGTCGATGGGTTTCGTCGATTGCGCCTCGGCTTCCTTCGCGAGCAATAGTATGAGGAGGGCAATGAGAGTCGATTTCATCATGAGAGATCAGCGACTTTCATAAGACTCCCAAAAGTAGTTAAGTGCCCGCCCGGGCGATGTGCGACAGCCACCGAATGGGCGCGACAGTCAAGCCGGTGGGCACAGAATCCGCGCGGGGGTGGTTGCGAGCATGATGTTGAAATCATTAGCGTTCTTCTTGTTGCTCGGCGTTTCATCGGCGCTTGCGCAGCCGTGCTTGAAGTACGATCCGGCCATTGTAAAGCTTAAGGGAACAATCGTCGAGCGCAAGGTCACCTCACTCCAGGATGAGAGTAAGTGGGTTCATTATCTCGCAGTACGATTGGTTAAGCCAGTTTGTGTTTTGGCTGACAGCCTCTCCTTCTTGGGTGAAAGCAATAACGATGCGGAATCGAACGTGAGGTTCGTTCAACTCGTCGATGTGTTCGAGGGGAAGAAATTAGATGCGGAGTATGCGCGATGGAAGCAACTCGCTAAGTCCGGCATAGCGGTCGTCGTCTCTGGTAAGATCTTCCACGCTGACAATGGCAATCATCATACTGCCATCCTGATCGAGGTGATGAAAGTGAAGGAAGCCAAGTAGGCACGCAGCCCAGGCTGACGGCGTCAGGTAACCTGGTCTGCACGCAGCCGCTTTTGGAGTTCGAGCGCGACGTAGTGGAAGATCACGGAGTGGACGCTTTCGGAGGTACACATGTCGTTGAGCGGGACGTGGACGGTGGATTGGGCAATCTGCTTGAGCTTGCCTCCGCTGAATCCGGTCACGCCTACGGTGTGGAGTCCGTTGGCATTGGCCCATTCGATCGCCGTTATCACGTTCGGGCTGTTACCTGAACCGGAAATCGCGATGACAATGTCGCCGGGGCGGGCCAGCGTGCGGAGCTGCTGCTCGAAGATGGTGTGATAGCCGTCGTCGTTGCCGTAGGCGGTCATGAGTGCAACGTTGTCGGTGAGCGAGAGCGCGCGGAGCCGCTTGGGCTGATCCTTGGAGTAGAGCGTGCCCTTGGCGAGATCGTTGGCCAGATGCGAGGCGTTGGCCGCGCTCCCGCCATTGCCGATCACGAAGACGGTACGGTCGTTCTCGTAGGCATCGACGAGGAGTTCGACAAAACGGGCAACCTCGCCCCGATCAAGCGAGGTGAGCGACTGGTTGAAATAGCTGAGGTATTCTTCGAAGGTCATGGCAAAGGCAACGTGGATAGTCGAGAGTGGAAAGCTGATAGAGGATAACGAAGTTCCATACCCACTATTCAATCCAGGGGTCCGAGCCTCCTGTGATGCAGGCGGACACTCATGTACCGGGCAGGCCTTTCAGTCGCTCGGTGAGGTGGGATCGATCGCCAATTTGCTCGATCAGCGGGCCATTGTCTCCGAATTGGACGACGCTGACGGATCCGACCGGGCATGCAAGCCGGTACCGGAAGCGCCCGACATCAATCCCGATAAGGGCGCAAAGGGAAATTCGAATGGTAGCTTTATGTGAGACGATGAGCACCTTGCCTTCGGCAGATGTTTTGCGAATTTCTGCAATCGCGGAAAGTGCGCGTGCCGCTACGGTTGTGGCAGACTCACCACCGGTCGGTGGATACCACGCCGGATCGGCTGTCCAGCGCAAATGTTCGTCATGAAATTCGCGGTCAACTTCCTCAACGGATTTACCTTCCCACTCGCCGTATCCGATTTCGGTCAATGCGTCGCGCTGGTGCATGGGAATTCCGGAATTCGCGCGGATAATCTCGGCAGTGAGCCGTGTCCGGTGAAGGGGGCCATAATATATGGCATTCCAATTTGTGTCCTTGTAGAAGTTCGCAAAGGCGTGCGCCATTTCCTTCCCTTCGCTCGTGAGAGGGACGTCAGTCCCAGAGCCGCAGAACAGATTGTTGCGGCTGGAAGTGGTTTGGCCGTGGCGCAAAAAATAAAGTTGGAGCATTTACCACTGGTAGCGGCGTTGATTGAAAATGATGGTCGCGCCGAAATTATCGAGCATGAAGGGCATTTGCCGGTAAGTGGAAAGGGCATCGCGGACTTTGGCCTGATTTTCTGGCTTCACATACAGCAGAAGAAATCCCCCACCGCCGGCACCGGCGACCTTGCCTCCGAGCGCGCCAGCTTTCTTGGCACGATCGTACATCTCGTCGATCTCCTTCGTGGTAATTCCGCTGGCAAGCTGCTTTTTGAGTCGCCAGTTCTCGTCGAGCACTTCGCCGATCTCATCGAAGTGCTTGGCGCGAACGGCTACTTCGATCTTCTTGCCGAGCGCATGAATCTCTTGAAGGCTTTGGCGATTCTCGCCAGTCTTCTCGCGTTGCTCGGTGAGGATACTTGAAGCTTGACGGGTGATGTTGGTGAAGAACAGCATGAAGTGCTGCCCGAGATAGTGGCGCTCGCGCTCGGTGAGTTCGAGGCGCTCGGTTGTCACGCGCTCGGAGCCGTGGAAGGTGATCGCACAAAGCCCGCCCTGCGCGGCGATATACTGGTCCTGCTTGCCGATGGGCTTCTTCAGAATCTCGATTTCGATCGCACAGGCTTCTTCGGCCAGTTGATCGTGCGTGACCTGACGGCCGCGAAAGGTGTACATCGCATTCAGCAGCCCAACCGTGAGGCTGCTCGATGAACCGAGGCCGGAGCCCTCGGATGGAATATCGGCAAAGGTGGCAAGTTCGAATCCACGGCGAAGTCCGGTAATAATTCCAGCTTCGCGAACCAACTCGTGCTGGATTTCGGAGATGTCATCGACGATCTCCTTTCGGGCCGCGTAGTTCAGGTAGATCTTGTCGTCGAAGCGTTCTTTGATGAGGACGTAGACGTATTTGTCGATGGCGGTCGAAACGACGAAGCCATCGGAGTCTTTGTAATAGGCGCGCAGGTCGGTCCCGCCACCGGCGAGACTGATGCGAAGTGGAGTTTGGCTAATAAGCATTTAGACAGGTGTCCGTTCAATCTCAGCGCGAATTCGTCGAGCAATGTCTTCCATCTCGTTTTCCGGGATCTCGCGCAAGATCTTCGGATCGGGCAACTCGCCATGTCCATCGTCCTCGAAACGCGGGACGAGGTGAACGTGCGCATGCGCCACGCCGATTCCGCCGGTGTCCGCGATGACCCACTCGGTATTGAAGACTTTCTGCAACGCCTTCACGACGCGCTGTACCTTCATAAACAAAAAGCCGATCTCTTGCTTTTCCATGTCCCAAACCCACCGGACGTGCTGCTTCGGGATGAATTGCGTGTGTCCCGGATTCAGCGGGTACCGATCGAGGAAGCCGAGAAACTCGGCGTCCTCATAGATGATCTCGTGTGGGTTTCGACCCGCGACAATATCGCAAAAGACGCAATCGGCGGAGGGGCTTGGCATGGCGGCGTTTAACAAGTTAATAGCAAAAACACGGGATCGCGTAACGAGTTCACCCGGCGATCACAGCAAAGCCCGACTTCAGCCAAATCGGAGGCGGTCACTCCCACCAGTCGGCCACGAAGATATTCGTGTTGTGCGGATGGGCGCCGTTGCGGTTCGAGCAAAAGACGAGGTGCTTGCCATCTTTGGTGAACATCGGGAAGCTGTTGAACTGGCCGTCGGTCGTGATGCGCTCCAGATGGCTTCCATCCTTGTTAATCATGAAGAGATCGAACGTGCGCCGCTTCTTATCCATGTAATTCGAAGAGAAGATGATCCGCTTGCCATCGGGATGGAAATACGGGGCAAAGCTCGCGGCGCCCAAATGCGTGACCTGCCGCTTGTTCGAGCCATCGGCATTCATTACCCAAATTTCGAGATTCGAGGGTTTCACTAGTCCTTGCTTGAGGAGATCTTGGTACTCTTTAAGGTCCGCTCCCTCCGGACGCGAGGCGCGATAGACGATCTCCTTGCCATCAGGTGAATAGAATGCGCCGCCATCGTATCCCAGTTCGTTTGTAAGCTGCTTCACGTCCGTGCCATCGAGCTTCATCGAATAGAGATCGATGTCGCCCGAACGCGTGCTCGTGAATACAATGCGGTCGCCCATTGGGGAGATGGTCGCCTCGGCATCATAATAACTGTCGTTCTTCGTGAGGCGGCCAATTTGATTGCCCATCTTATCGGCGAGATAAATGTCGTATCCACCGTAGAGCGGCCAGACGTAGCCATGTGACATATCCGGCGATGGCGGGCACGCACCACCATACTGCTCATGTGTCGAGGCGTAGAGAATTGTATCGCCGCTGGGATAATAATACGAGCAGGTCGTGTGTCCTTTTGCGGTCGAGATGCGCCGCACGTTCTTGCCATCGAGCGTCATCGTGAAGATGAGATCGCACGTGTTCGGCTTCGTGCCGTGCCCCTGGAACGTGATGGATTTGTCGTCAGGACTCAGATATGCCTCGGCGTTCTCGCCTTCGAACGTGAGTTGCATCGTGTTCTGCAAATGTTTCTCGCCGATGTAGTGGCACGAGTCTGGCATGGGGCGCGCTCCCGGAAATTGTCGCCCCAAGTCGATGCCGGCATTGTCTTCGTGTGTAAGGACGTTAATCGGCTCCATTTTGAGCGTGTGGAGCTCGTAGGTGGCCGTTCCCATGACGGTCCGCTTTGCGGTGTCGGGCGTCGGGGCGGTCAGTTGTGCCTGAGCGGTGAATGGCAGGAGCAGTGAGAATGCCAGAGCCTTAGAGAGTAGGTTCATCGTGTCGAATATGTCATTGTGTCGTCTTTGGCACGCAGATGGCGCAAGCCGTTGACGATTATGTGATTGTGGTTGCTGAGTGGCGCCAAACACAAATTCAGTGAGAAGTTGTTCGGGCAGTCTCGAAATACCGTTAACCCCGTGCCGCTTACCGCTCGCGTCTCACCTGATCGAGTGCGAGGCCTCTCCCAAAACCGGGCGCGCCGCTTACCGGAGAGCCTTGTGCTGCCTGAGCACGGTCTGCGGAGGGCGGGGTCGCACCAGCCCGACAGTCTGCGCAGATGCCAAAAATCTGGAAAGAGTGATAGGACGGTGTGAAGCCGTATTGCGCACAGGAATCGTCCTGCAAACGCTCGACACGCGAGTTCTCGAACTCGATGATCTTGCTGCAGCAGGTGCAGACCATGTGGTCATGATGGGGCCGGTCGGTCGTCTTTTCGTACTGTGCGTGGCCCTGCGAGAACCGGTATCGCGAAACCAGCCCGCACTCATGCAGCAAGTTGAGCGTTTTATAGACCGTGGCGCGCGATACTTTCGAGCCGTTGTTCTTGAGATAGATAAACAGGTTATCGGCGTCGAAGTGGTCGTTCCACGCCAGCACGGCATCCAAGACTTCGAACCGCTCCGGCGTGATGCGGTACTGACCATCCTGGAGGTATTTCCGGAAATGGTCGTGGGGCTTCGTCCCGGCAGCGGCCGGCTTTGGTTTACGAGTTGTTTTGGAAGAGGTCTTCAATTGCGCTTTATTAAGACTTAATCTTAATACAATCTCGAAATTTGTGTGGTTCCCAGAACTCCAATCAGACGGATTGGACCGATGAGTCCGATTGGCCCCCTGCGCAGAAACGCCACCATGATACTTTGGGGTTATTACTGCATGAATCGCAGAAGATTTCTCGAAACCGTCTGTTCCGCCAGCGCTGGGGTAGTCATCGCCGGCTCCGTGATCGATCTTGCGAGTATTGAAACGCTCCGCGCCTCCTCGCAAAAGCGAGCGCCGGGCTTTCTACCGCCGGATGTTCGCGAGATACCCATCAATCTCGATGACACCCCGGAGCTGAAGCCAGTTGGCGGCACGTACCATCTGACCGTCGAAGATTTAGAGCGAGAGATTCTGGTCGTGCACTCCAAGCGAAACGAATACTTCGGTGTCGACATCAAATGCAAGCACAAAGGCTGCGATATCAATTACGAGCCAACGGAGAAGCTCTTTCGGTGTCCGTGCCACGGCTCTGAATACGATCTTGCGGGTGCCAATCTGAAAGGTCCATCCGTGAAGCCGCTCAACTACTATCACGCAGAGTTAAGGGGCAATGAGGTTATCGTGACGGTCTATGGCGCTGACGACAAGCCGCCCGAGAATGCGACCCCACCGAAGGATACGACGCACCGCGAGGTTGTAGACTCAAGCGTCGCCGTTCCTCACGATTCAACTCAAGCGAAGTAAGCGTTCTTCACAGGATCCGATCGTGAAAATCTCCGACCAGCAGATCGAGCAAATCCGCGAGGCGACGAACATCGTCGATCTCGTCGGCGAGCATGTGCGCCTTCGCAAGCGCGGCCGCAACTGGACCGGACTCTGTCCATTCCACTCGGAGAAGACGCCATCCTTCAGCGTGCTTGAAGATCGCGGTATCTTCAAATGCTTTGGTTGTGGCAAGGGCGGCGATGTTTTTTCGTTCGTCATGCAGATGGAGGGACTGACATTCCCCGAAGCGGCCGAACGGCTGGCAAAGCGGGCGAACATCGAACTGCAGAATGTGTCATCCGATGAAGATGACCGCATTAAGAGCGAGCGTGAAGCGATCTTCGAAGCGTTGCGCGCTGCGGCCGCTTTCTACTACCGGTTCCTGCGCGCACCGGAAGACCAGCGCGCGATGGACTATCTCAAGCAGCGCGGACTCGAAGACGAAATCCTGCGCAAGTTCGGTCTCGGTTATGCACCGGAAAGTTCGGGGCTGCTGACCGCTGCACTGACCAAGCAAGGTTTCTCGACCGCGATTCTCGAAGCAGCCGGTATTCTTGCCCGCAAGGGTGGCGAGGACGCCACCCCCCACGCGGAGACATACGAGCGCTTTCGCGGTCGCGTGATTTTTCCGGTCTTCGGCGCGACAGGCCGCATTGTCGGCTTCGGCGGACGAATCATGCCGGGCGCGCCCAAGGACATTGCGAAGTACATCAACTCGCCGGATACATCAGTCTATCACAAGTCGCAAATTCTTTATGGACTGTTTCAGGCAAAGGATGCGATACGGCGGAAAGGCTTCGCGGTGCTGGTCGAAGGCTATGCCGATGTGCTCGCGGTTTTTCAGGGCGGAGTGGAGAACGTCGTCGCCGCTTCAGGCACATCGCTCACGATCGATCAACTTGGATTGCTGAAGCGATACACGACCGATGTTGTGCTCCTCTTCGATGCCGACGCAGCGGGAAAGAACGCGACGAATCGCGGCATTGAGCTGGCGATCCAGGCAGGATTCGATGTGAACACCGTCGTGCTTCCGGCCGGCGAAGATCCGGATAGCTTCATCCGCGCCAAGGGTGCCGAGGCGTTCGAAGCGGCACTCGAACACCGGCAATCGTTTATCGAAACGAAGGCGCAGTTCTTCGAGGAGCAGGGCGCATTCCGCGATCCGGGCCGCATGGCTGCGGCGATCCGCTCGATCGTTGAGACGATTGCCAAAGTGCCGGATGCGATCAAACGCCCGCTCTACATCCAGCGACTTGGCGAGCGTTTCCATCTTAGCGAGCAAATGCTTACGATCGAGTTGCAGAAAATGCTTGCGAACGAAAAGCGCAGCGCCGGACCAAGAGTAACCCACCCGGATGCAATCCCGGAGGACTTTCCAACCCAATCTGCTCCCACGACGGATTATCCTCGCGAAGTCCCCGCCGCTGAAGCCAGCTTGCTCGCATCCATGATCGAAGACCCGCGCGGCGTGGCCCGGCTGATCGACGAGACGACATTCGATCTCGATCTCATTACCCACCCATCGGTCCGAGAAGTAATCAGCTTCCTGATGCAGGAAATGGAGTCGGGCGAAGTGCCAACGATTGCACAACTCCTCGACGAATATCGCGAAAAACCGGAGTATGATTTGCTCGTGCGATTTGGAATGACCGAACATACATTCAGCGACCGGTGGGACGCAGATGTGGAAGACGCCGCGTCCGCTCCGGAGACCAAAGCTCGACAAGCCATGGCGAAAATGGAGCTGGCGCGGAAAGAACAGGAGCTGACGCTGGTTCGGCAGCGTCTCAGCCGAGTCAGCAGCGAGGATGACATTGCGACGCTCCTGCGAGAATCCGATGTGCTGGCGCAACGGATTCAACTACTGAAGCAGACCTCTTTCGTCCCGATGGTCCCTGTTGTCCCAGACGCGACATGAAGACCGAAGAATTCTTTTCCCAGGAGGCTGCGAAATGGGAAGCCCATTACGCGAGCGACCCACGCTTCCAGCGCCGCTTCCGCCAAATTACGCAGTTGCTCGATCGCGTGCTGACATCAACGCCTTCGCGCGCGCTTGATACCGGTTGTGGCACGGGAGTCTTCAGCAGGTATCTTGCATCGCGAGGATGGGATGTCACCGCGATCGATCCATCACCAGCGATGATCGAGCACGCTCGCGCTATTCCGCACGAAGGAGAAATTGACTTTTCGACGAACACGATCGAGCAATATCAGACAGCAGATGCAAGCTTCAAGGTCATCGTTGCCTTCAGTGTCCTCGAGTATATTGAAGAT
>JADGPZ010000101.1 GCA_017882165.1 Candidatus Kapaibacterium sp. | reverse complement strand
TGCTGCGCCATCGAAATGATGGCAACCAGCGCATCGCACTACGACATGATGCGGTTCGGGGTTATTCCTCGACCGAGTCCGAGACAGTCGGACCTTATCATTATTTCCGGGACGGTCACGCTCAAGATGGCCTCGCGTATCAAGATGCTTTATGAGCAAATGCCAGATCCCAAGTATGTGATCTCGATGGGGAATTGCTCCAACTGCGGCGGTCCATACTGGGAGCATGGCTATCATGTACTCAAGGGCGTTGATAGGATTATTCCGGTTGATGTCTATGTGCCGGGATGTCCGCCGCGGCCCGAGGCGCTGCTCGAAGGGTTGATCCGGTTGCAGGAAAAAATTCGCGCACAAGGATGACCCAGCACGAGATTGTCGGACAGTTGCACGCCGCATTCGGCGAACGGCTTGGCGCCTGGCGCGAGATGACCGGGGGAAGCTCCTATCAGCGAAGGATGGGATCGCACCTTGAAATCGCGGATCCGAGTAGCATTCGCGATCTCGCATTCTATCTTCGTGATGACCCGTCGCTCGACTTCAACAATCTCATGCTACTCTCATCACTCGACAATGCCGATGGGACGCTCTCGATCGTCTATCACGTTGAGTCCACACGCCTCGGCCACCAGATTGCGCTGAAAGCGACTTTCAGCGCAGAGGATGCGAGCGTGCCATCGGTTACATCCGTCTGGGCGCACGCGAACTGGCACGAGCGCGAAGCATGGGACATGATGGGCATCCACTTCGAGGGACATCCCGACCTGCGGCGCATGTTGCTCGATGAGGATTATCCAGGCCATCCACTCCGCAAGGATTTCAAAGAGCCGGACTTCTATCACGGAATGAAGGTCCCCTACTGATGCCGGAAATCCTCGAACGCCGGATGATGTCAAGCAGCACGCTGCACGCGAGCGCACCATTGCACGCGCCCGAAATGGTTGAGCATGGGCGCTTGCGCACCGAGGAGATGGTGCTCAACATGGGTCCACAGCATCCATCGACGCATGGCGTGCTCCGCTTGGAAGTTGTGCTCGATGGCGAGGTGGTCGTTGATGTCATTCCACATATCGGGTATCTTCATCGTTGCTTCGAAAAGCACACCGAGCACCTGACGTATCCGCAGATAATACCTTATGTTGACCGGATGGATTACATCGCGGCGATGTCTGGCGAGCACGGCTACGTCACGGCCGTCGAGCGCATGATGAATATCGAAGTGCCGGAAAAAGTCGAGTACATTCGCGTCCTCTTCGCCGAACTTCAGCGGATCGCCTCGCACCTGATCGCCATCGGCACGTATGGCCTCGATGCCGGTGCATTTACGCCGTTCCTCTACTGCTTCCGCGACCGTGAGACCATCCTCGAAATGTTCGAGAAGACTTGCGGCGCGCGCTTCCTCTATAATTACATGTGGGTCGGCGGACTCTCGCACGATCTGCATCCGGACGTTCTGGGCATGTGCCGTGATTTCGTGAAGAAGAGCCGCGAGACACATCGTGAGATCAACGAGCTATTAACATTCAATCACATCTTCGTTCAACGCACGGCGGGCATCGGTGTGCTCGATCCGCAGGTGGCCGTGAACGCCGGAGCGTCAGGGCCGATGCTCCGATCGACCGGCGTCGAGTGGGACATCCGGAAGAACGACCCGTATTCCATCTACGACCGGTTTGATTTTGAGGTTGCCGTTGGTTCGAGCAAGCTCGCAACGCTTGGTGACGCATTCAACCGGCATTGGGTGCGGATGCTCGAGTGGGAGCAATCGCTGAACATCATCGAGCAAATTCTCGAACAGTATCCGGTGCATGACACGACGGACGTTCAATCAGCAATCCCGAAACGGATCAAGCCGCCGGTCGGTGAAATTTATTCGCGCACCGAAACGCCGCGCGGTGAGCTTGGCTACTACATCGTCTCCAAAGGCGACGTAAAGCCCTGGCGTGTAAAAGTCCGCTCGCCAGCATTCTCGAATCTCAGCATTTTGCCGATCATCTCGCGCGGCTACCTCGTTGCCGATCTTGTAGTGATCTTGGGATCGATCGATATTGTGCTGGGGGAGGTGGATCGATAAATCATCCGACCGATCGACGGTTCGACTCTTGGGAAGCATTCCGTACCTTCGTCCGTTAGCAATATTATGCATACATATCATGCTGAAACGGTCGTGGAGCAGGATGGCAGATTAGTCTTGCGGGGCGTGCCATTCCCGAAGGGGGAACGAGTCGATGTGGTCGTCATGCCCTCCCGTGAAGCACCTGACGCAGCCGAGGATGAGGCGTGGCGACGACTGGCGATCGAGTCCTTCTTCAGGGGCGACAACCCTAATGACGCCGCCTACGATACTCTTTGATCGATGCCGTCGTACCGATTCGGCGATATTGTCGTCCTTGACTATCCATTCACCGATGCGTCTGGCTCAAAGCGTCGGCCAGGACTGGTACTACTTCCCGAAGATGATGGGGACATTCTGTTCGCACGAATCACCAGCCAAGAGCGCGAAGGTCGGTGGGAAGTTGCTATTCAGGACTGGAGTCAGGCCGGGCTTCTTTACCCATCGGTGGTGCGGCTGAGTAAATTGGTGTCTCTTGAATCTTCCATTGTTTGGAAGAACCTTGGACGGATGTCAGAGCGGGACCAGGTTGCGATTTCGCTTCGTCTCGAGGATCTCATAAAGTCGTTTCATCCTGTGAATTAGCGTGACGATCTTCCAACCTATCAACGAATTCCTTTCCGGGCTTCTCGGCCCGGGCATGGCGTCGCTCGTGCTGACGACGCTGGCGTATGCCGCCATACCGCTGGTCTTCATCCTGGGCTATGCGCTCATCGCGATCCTGGGTGAGATGAAAATCTCCGCGTGGGTGCAGGACCGATTAGGACCCATGCGCACCGGACCGAAAGGGATGCTCCAGCCAATCGCGGACATTCTGAAGCTTCTGCAGAAAGAAGATACAACGCCGCTCGCTTCGGACAAATGGATGTATCGGCTCGCGCCGTGGATGGTGTTCCTCGCGAGCTACGCGGCATTCGCGGCGCTGCCATTTTCGGCGGCGTATGTTGGCGCGCGGCTGAACACCGGTATCTTTTACTTCATCAGTATCGGCTCGCTCGTCGTTGTTTCGATTTTGATGGCGGGATGGGGTTCGAACAGTAAATACTCGATGCTCGGCGCGATGCGCTCGGTCGCACAGATTATCTCGTATGAGATTCCGGTGGCACTCGCCATTCTCACGGTCGTTGTTGTCGCTGGCTCGATGGACTTGCAGACGATCACGAATCTCCAGGCTGGAGGCGTCCAGAACTGGTTTCTCTTCGGCGGACCGAAAACCCTTGCAGGGTTTGGCGGCACGACAAACCTCGTACTCATTCCGGTGATGCTCGTTGCTTTCGCAGTCTATTTCATCGGCTCGCTGGCGGAGACGAACCGCGTGCCGTTCGATGTGCCGGAAGCCGAATCGGAGCTCGTCGCCGGGTATCACACCGAGTACAGCGGCATGAAGTTCGCGCTCTTCTTCCTTGCCGAGTATGCAAGCATGTTTGCCGTCGGCGCGATTGCGTCGGTGCTCTTTCTCGGCGGTTGGCAATCGCCGTTCGGCGGGGCAACCGGGCCGCTCGCTGGCTTTGGCTGGTTCGTGCTGAAGGGCCTCAGCTTCGTCTTCGTCCAAATATGGATTCGCTGGACGCTGCCCCGCTTGCGCGTCGATCAGGTCATGCGGATTTGCTGGAAGGTGCTGATCCCGTTTAGCCTCGCAGCCGTTATTGCGGCGAGCACGCTCACGGTTGTTTTTCAATAACGGAGACGGGATTGAAGCAACAACAACGTTTCTTCTGGTCGCTATTCTTGTTTGGCACTCTCGTCGCAGTGGCCGGATGGCTCGCCGAGTGGAACTTGATTCGTGGCATCATGCCGCTCATCAAACACACCGCTTTGATTGCTGGGGCGGGGCATTTGATGCAAGTCGTTGGGGTGTTTGGGAGTTTGGTGACACCGGATCAAACCAAGCGGGATGAGGACGCGTAGGTGTCATCCTAATTTTATTGTCGTTCTCGAAGCGCGGATTGAGATTCGCGTTCAATTGCACTCTTTTCTTCCCATATCAACCCGGCGAACCCGACAAAAGCCAGGAGTCCGAAGGCACCGATTCCCAAAAGCAAGAGCCAGCCGTTCCATGTGGTTGTATCAACAGCCCTCACGAACGCGGCGATAGAATCGATGAAGGTAGCGGAAAGAATGCTGCATCCATTAGCAATAATTGCAATCGATACTCCAGCCGAGAAGAAGTTGTAGTATCGATGTTTTTCTTTTCCATCGACGCGTAAAAAATTGATGAAGTAAAGTGGATGATAGAAAATGAAGAACAATCCCACATACAGCATTGACCGAGTGAATATAGCATCGCCAATACCATTGCGTTCGATATCCGAAGCCATGAAATCCTCGAAATGCCGGAAATTGGAGTGATCGAAATCTGCGAAAATAATGAGGCCGACAATAGCAATGATTGCTCCGCCAAACACGAACACGACCCACAATTTTTCGCGAAGATTACCGCGAGCTTCCGCGAGCTCCTTCGGAATGTTACTGAGCATCCGGCTAAATTTGGATCTCTCTTTCTTGTTCATAACACAAAACTACAAACGAATCAGGCTATTTCGTCCAAAAATACTTCGCAGACATCTGGCGAGCACTTCTGACGGCGGGCGGCACGAAGGAGACATCCGAGCCGTTCACCATCATCATGCAGACATACTCGATCGAAGCAGCAAAGGCAGATTTTGTCGCATTGCTCCACCGCGCGGCGCGTGGCGAAGAATTACTGATCACCGAACGGGAAAAGCCTATCGCGAAACTCGGCCCTCCAGGCGCGGCACAGAGCTATCGCGAGCGGGTTCGAGCACTTCGAGGGGCTGCAAGAGGGATTGACACGTCGGTCCCTCGCGACGAAGAAGATCGCGTATGAATGTCGTCGATTCCTCCGCATGGCTGGAGTACATCGCGGACAGTCCATTGGCATCGGTATTCGGGCCTGCGATTGAGGATTCCGAACAGTTGATCGTGCCTGCGATTACTATTTATGAAGTGAACAAACGGCTACTGGTGCAACGCCGAGAGAGCGTAGCGGCCGATGCCATGCTCCTCATGCGAGAGGGAAAGGTCGTCCCACCCGATGCGTTGCTTGCTGAGGAAGCTTCGAGGGAAGCGGTTACCAATAAACTTTCACTCGCCGATAGCATCATCTACGCGACTGCCGTCCTTCATGGCGCAACCGTTTGGACAACCGATAAGCACTTCAAGGGTTTACCTAATGTGGAGTATAGAGAGAAATAGTCTCTACACTTTTTGATGGCCTGACTCAAACTTCGTCCTCTGAAGGGAAGCATAGCACGCCCCATCGGTGTTAAGGCATGTTACCTTTTTCAGCGTGCGTAAATACTTCTCAGACATCTGGCGAGCACTTCTGACGGCCACCCAAGGCCTTCGGATCACGATTCGTCACCTTCTGCGAAAAAAAGTCACGCGGCAGTATCCGGAGCGAAAGAATGAGTACATCCTGCCGGAGCGCGCGCGCAATCGGCTGTACGTCAACATGGACGACTGCATCGGCTGCGATAAGTGCGCGCGCGCGTGTCCTGTCGATTGCATCGAGATCGAGACCGTGAAGTCGGTGCCGGGCGAAGACCTCGGCATCACGACGCGCAACGCGAAGAAGAAATCGCTGTGGGTCACGCGGTTCGATATCGACATGGCGAAGTGTTGCTATTGCTCGCTGTGCGTCTGGCCGTGTCCCACGGAGTGTATCGTGATGACCGAAGTGTTCGAGTTCGCCGAGGACAAGCGGGAAAACCTGATCTACCACTTCGCCACGATGGACAAGGCCGAAGCCAACGAACACAACGCGAACTGGAAGAAGTGGGAAGTCGAGGCGAACGCGATGCGCGCCAGGCAGGCTGCAGAGCGAGCTGCAGGTGTCGCAGCGCAGCAGCAGGCTTCAACACCGTCGGCACAACCGGCGGTGAAGCCGCCACCGTTTGCAGCAAAGCCCGCGGTTAAACCACCGCCATTCAAAGCTAGAGAGAATCCAAAAGAATAAATCGTGCCAGAGCTCTTCGACATCTTTTTCTATCTTTTCGCGCTCGTGATCGTCACGAGCGCGGTGCTGGTCGCATTCTCGCATAACATCGTGCATGCGGCGTTTGCGTTGCTCTTTACGTTCTTCGGCATCGCCGGTGTGTACGTGATTTTGAGCGCGGACTTCCTTGCGGTCGCTCAAATCCTGATTTACGTCGGCGGCATTCTTATTCTGCTCGTCTTCGGCGTGATGCTGACGAATCGCGTTTCCAATATCGACATTCGCGCGGCCGTCCGCTCGCGAATCCCCGCGTTCCTGTTGTGCGGAGCGTTGCTCTTTATCATCGTCTCACTCGTTACGTCCGGCCACTGGATTCGCTACGATCAGCCGCCCTGGAAGGGTAGCCCGTGGAATCACGATGCGGTCGCATCTGTGACAACACCAATGCAAGGAACCCCCACCGAAGTCTCGAACAATCAAGGCAGCCAAGGCACCGCACTCGAAATCGGCAAGCTTGCCATGACTGATTATCTGCTGCCGTTCGAGCTTGTTTCAATTGTGCTGTTAGTGGCACTCATCGGAGCGGCCACGCTGGCCAGGCAGGATAAGTCTAACAAGTCCACTATTCGCATGGAGGAAAGCACATGATTCCAGTCGGACTTCCGCATTTCCTCGTCCTCAGCGCGGTGCTTTTCGTGCTGGGTATCTTCACGATGCTCACCCGCAAGAATGCCATCGCGGTGCTCATGGGTATCGAACTGATCCTGAATGCGGCGAATATCAACTTCGTCGCATTCACCCGGTACGGTGCGGTCAATTTTGGCGGACAAATGGCGGCGATCTTCGTGATCGTGATTGCGGCGTGTGAAGCGGCGGTCGCACTTGCGATTGTGCTGAACCTGTACCGCCGTTCGCAGACGATCAGCGTTACGGAAGCAAATAAATTGCACGACTAAGCACAGCGACTACGCTTCATGGACCAGATGCTTCTTCTCGCACTTGTCGCGCTCGGGCTTCCGCTGCTCTCGTTCGTGCTCGTGATTTTCAATCAGCGCGCGCTCGGCGCGCGCGCGCACTTAATTTCTGTACCGGCTCTCGCGTTCAGTCTCGTACTATCGATTTATCTGGCGTGGCTCAAACTCAGACCCGGTAGCATGGGCTTAAGGCCTTTCGAGTGGAGCGCCGATTGGATCCGCCTCGGCACTGTGCCCGGATTTGGGCCGGTGCGGGTTACCGCGAGCGTGCTTATCGACAATATCACGGTCATCATGATGGTCGTCGTGACTGGCGTGAGCTTTCTCGTGCATCTCTTTTCGATCGGGTACATGCGCGGCGACACGCGGTATGCGCGGTACTTTGCATTTCTCGGGTTCTTTACGTTTGCAATGCTCGCACTGGTGCTGTCGAGCAATCTCTTCCTACTCTATGGTGCGTGGGAATTGGTTGGATTCGCGAGTTGGGCGCTCATTGGACACTGGTACGAGAGGCCCGGCCCGCAGCGAGCGGCAACCAAGGCGTTTATCACCAATCGCATTGGCGATGCCATGCTGTTCACCGGCATCCTGCTTCTCTTCGGACAATTTCACACATTCAATCTGCGCGAGATCTTCGCGCTTGTTGCGCAGGGACTCCCGATCACATTCAGCTTTCTCGGATGTTCGCCCGAGACGACATTGACTATCGCGGGACTATTACTCTTTGGTGGAGCCGTCGCAAAGAGTGCTCAATTTCCACTGCACGTTTGGTTGCCGGATGCAATGGAAGGTCCAACTCCCGTCAGCGCCCTGATCCACGCGGCGACGATGGTCGCAGCCGGCGTGTATCTCATGGCGCGCATCTTCCCACTCCTGACGGGCAATGCTATGCTCGTTGTCGCATGTACTGGCGCATTCACGAGCGTGCTCGCTGCCACAATCGCGATTTCGCAGACCGACATCAAGCGCGTCCTTGCCTACTCCACTGTTTCCCAGCTTGGACTGATGATTATGGCCATCGGCGCGGGAGCTGTGAGCGCCGGGTTCTTCCATCTCGTGACACATGCTGCATTCAAAGCGTGTCTGTTTCTCGGTGCCGGATCAGTCATTCACGCGATGCACCGCGTATTGCATGAACGGGACGACACTGCAACCGACGCGCAGGATATTTGCAATATGGGTGGACTGCGAAAGAAGATGCCGATCACGGCTGTCTCATTTGTGATTGCCACACTGGCGATTAGCGGGCTTCCGCTGATGGCCGGGATGATGTCGAAAGATGAAATCCTTGCGGGCACTGCTGCTTATGGCCAGTTGCAGCGGGGCATTGCAAGCGCGCTGCCGTTTGTCGGGTTCGGTGTTACGCTTCTAACGGCAGCCTACATGTGGCGGCTTACATTCCTCATGTTTTTCGGGAAACCATCGCGGCTCGACTTGTTCGAGCGAATCAAGGAATCGCCGCGGATGATGACGGTGCCGCTCGTCGTTCTCGCGGCGGCATCCCTTTGGATCTGGTTCGCGATCAATCCGCTCCAGGCGGAGTCGGGACGATTTCTTGCAAACTGGGTCAAGACTCCGAGCCAGGTCATTCCGCCACAGACAGCACCATCCTTCGCCTTCGGTATCCTACTTCCCTCGACACCTTCCTCAGGGCCGATGCCGCACCAACTCGCACTTGCGGCAAAGGCACATGAGTGGGCGGGCCGTTCGGTCTGGCTCGCACTCGCTTCGGGAGCGTGTGGCTTCTTGTTCGCGCTATGGCTTTATCTGTTGAAGCGGAGCCGGTCGATTGGCACACTCCGCATTTCTGCGCTTGACCCACTCCGTCAATTCAGTCTGAGAGCTTGGTACATCGACGTCGCCTACGAGTACACGGTGGTCGGTGCGGTCCTGCTGACATCACGCATTATCTCCTGGGCCGACGATGCCATCGTGGACGGAGCCGTGAATGCAAGCGCCCGTGCTACTGTTGTGACCGCGCGGATTTTGAGCCTCTTCGACCGGTTCGTTGTAGACGGCATCGTGACTCTGGCTGGCGCAACCGTGCAGTTTCTTGGGCTCATGATCCGCTCGCTGCAATCCGGCCGAATACAAACGTACCTCGCGTGGGTGGTTGCGTCCGTCATTGCGATCTTCGTTGTCATGTGGATGATTGCACTTCCACCCAGCATGTTGTTTTAAAGACTCCGTGATTGAAATCCCCTCATTCTTTTGATTCGACCATGAAGCAGACCATCGTTGCGTTCCTTCTCGTATCCGTGCTTGCCATCAGCGCGACCGCAGGCAACCGAAACCCTGCGCCCTCTGTGTCCGGTCCCAAAACCCCTTATGCGCCCGGCGTGGTCTATCTCAAGTTGCGCCCGGGCTCCAGTGCGATCCGGCAATACAACCACCTCGGCATCGTTCCGCAATCCGCCGGAGTTTCCAATGCGTTTGCGCGCATCCTCGATCAACTCCATGCAACATCTACCTTGCCGTTCGATGCGGACGCTCCACAGGACGCGATCACACACGATCTTGGCATCGACCGGATGTATGTAATCTATTATTCGAACCGCTCGATCGACTCCCGGCAGGCGCTCGATTTGCTCATGGGAACGGGTGAAGTCGAGTGCGGCTCCGTGCGCTACCTCTTCCCGCTCTCGCTTACTCCAAACGATCCTCAAATCTCCAGCGAGTACGCGCTGACGAATATGCATCTCTTCAAAGCCTGGGATGTCACGATCGGTGACAGCAACGTGCTCATCGCCGATGTCGATGATGGCTTTAATGTGGATCACGAAGACCTCAAGAACGCGATCAAGATCGGCTATGACATTGTCGGAAAGGTAAACGCCAGTGCCGGTGAGGCGTTCAAGCCGGACGGCGACCCTACACCAGACAATCTGAACGCGACCCACGGCTCGCACACGTCCGGGTGCATCGCTGCGACTGGCAATAATCGCCTGGGGATTTCGGGCACGGCATTTGGATGCCGACTGCTGGCCATTAAATGTGCTGGAAGCGACTACGGAAATATTTCGGGCGGATACGAAGGAATCCATTATGCATGCACGCATGGCGCGCGGGTCATCAATTGCTCCTGGGGCGGGCAAGTCTCGGGCGATCAGAGCTTCGCGAATACATTCCTGATCGAAGCGCAAGCGCGCAACGCTCTGGTCGTCGCTTCGTCAGGCAATGGCGATGCGTTCGGGAATGGACTCAACAACGATAATACGCCATTTTACCCAACTAACGGGCCTGGGGTCCTATCCGTCGGAGCAACCACCTCCAGCGATGGCCCGGCTGGCTTTTCTAATTACGGGCACTCCGTCAAAGTCTGGGCACCCGGAATGAGTATCCTGAGTTGCAGCTATCCAGGTGTCAATGCGTACAATGCCGAAGACGGGACGAGCTTTTCGTCACCACTGACGGCGGGCGTGGCCGGACTGCTGGTCTCGCTCCATCCGGACTGGCCGCCGCAGTTTATCGCACGGCAGATCATTCAGACGTGTGACAATGTCGTCTTTCCTTCCGATCAACCCGATTTCTGGGGTCGCGTCAACGCCGACAATGCTCTGCGAACGGTGCCGGACCCGGGTCTTGTCATTACCGGGTACTCGCTCGACGGCGTCGCAAACGATTCGCTCCGGTCGATCGGCGTCCCCCACGCGCTCACCGTCACATTCAAGAATGTGACGGCGGCAGGCAGCGGCATTACGGCCAAGCTTCTCAGCCGCACAGGTTACAGTACATCGAGTCTGGCGGTCACTCTGGGATCCGTGGGATTGGATGCCTCCGCGCAAGGGACGTTCCTCATCACCCGCAACGGTATCTTTAGCGAGGGCAATCTGCCGGTCAGATTCTACTTGACGGACGGTGTCAACTATGAGGACACGGTAACGATGACTCTGCCTCTTCAACGGCAACCCGGATTCCTCGTCGAGAAGGTCGCGCCTTCTGGCGCGAGTCTCAAGCGCGTCTCTCACACCTCCGCCTGGGCGGCGTTCGGCCAGGAGGCTCAGGGTGGCGGCGTGGTCTATTCTGATTTCGCACGCGAGACCGCTGGAGTGTGGAGCGACACGGCCACGCTTTGGAACGGCTCGCAGGCGCCGTATTGCGTGGAGGCCACGGACTCCATGCGGGCGTGGTTCGGCACCGGCCCGCAAAACGGCGCGTCCCCATCCGTGATTCTGACAACGAATGGCGGAACAAGCTTCACGCAATCGGATGTCTCCAGTTTCACCGCGTTTGTCAACACTGTTCACTTCTTCGCCCCGGCGAGCGGTGCGCCACTGAATGGAATAATCATTGGCGATCCGACTTCGAAGACCTCCATCGGTCCGTGGGGCATTGGGATCACCTCGGATGGCGGACAAACCTGGGCGCAGACCCCGGCCGTGCCCGACAATCTCACTGCCGGCGAGGCGAGTTGGAATAATGGCACGGTATGGGTGGGCGATTCTGGCTGGTTTGGCTCGAACAGCGCCCGTATTTGGCGATCAGGTGATCGGGGCGCAACGTGGGCCTCCAGCGCGACAACGCTCAAGAATTCGCTCTCGCTCGCGATGGACGATGACTGCCAGCACGGGTTTGCCTGCTTCCGGAATATCGCGTCATCCAGCGGCTCGAACAATGTGAACGGCATGAACAAGACCACGAATGGCGGTCGGACCTGGTCCACGATGGCGATGCCTGTCGCGAAGATGATCCCCGGGGCGGTGACGTTCGTGC
>JADGPZ010000100.1 GCA_017882165.1 Candidatus Kapaibacterium sp. | reverse complement strand
GGAGGCTGTCATAACGCTCGACCTCTCACCTCTTCCATCGGGCACCTACTTCCTGCGGATCGAGACTGTGGAAGGCATTATGATGCGGAAGCTGATCCGGGAGTAGAAAATATTTTTTGGAATTCGAGTACCAAGTACTCGTTTTGGCATTATATTGGTAGTGCTGTAGTGGGCACCTATTGGAGGGAAGCAGCCCTCTTGTCTTACAGCAGTTTATTCATGAACTCCAAACAAAAATCAGAAATCAAAAAAATTTGCGTTGTGGCGAATTTGGTTCGGAATCGCCGGTGTTCTTAAGGAAGATTATCGATTGAACATGAGATACATCCTGATTACCTTTCTCCTACTCTTCCTTTTTCAGAGCGCGTTTCAGAGCGCCCACGCTCAGTCCTGGTCGCAGGTTTACGGGCCGATCAGCGGGTCGGTCCGGGCGCTGGCATCGGGCGGCGGGCAAGTCTATGCTGGCACAGATGTCGGCGTATTCGTCTCGAGCGATCGCGGTTCGACCTGGACGTTGCAAACGAGCGGCCTTACATCGCTCAAAGTCTACGCGCTCGCCGTGACGCAGTCGGGCGCGGTGCTCGTCGGCACGAAGAGCGGCGGAGTGTTCCGCTCCGTCGATAAAGGCCAGCACTGGTCCGCATCGAATACGGGTCTTACCGGCACGAAGATTCTTTCGCTCGCCATCGATCACAGTGGGAATGTCTTCGCCGGAGACTCGGTGCATGGTGTCTTCGTCTCTTCGGACGATGGGCAGAGTTGGACCACGCGCACGATCGGCATGAACGACTCGACCGCGTGGTCGCTGATGGTCACGCCCAGCGGCGTGCTCTATGCCGGCACGACGGGCTATATCCTGTTCTCAACCGATCTCGGAGGAACATGGACGAGCCATGCTACTCCAATGGATAAGATTTACGGTCTGCTTGCGGATGCGGGCAATGGAGTTTATGCCGGTGGCGCTCAGGGCATTTTTTACATTTCGAATACCGGCAGTACAACATGGCGTACGGAACAGCCACCCGGTCTTGGGTTTCACATTCAGGGCATGGCGGTCATGGGGCAGGAGTTGTATGCTGCCTCAACCGGATTCGGTCAGGGGCTTGGAATATTCGGTTCGCCCGATGGCGGCACACATTGGTATCCGAGTACCGAGGGACTCGATGCCGATCCCTCGATTTACTCGCTGGCGGTCACTGCCGCAGGTGATTTCTTTGCCGGATCGCAGAATGGTTACATCTTCCGGATCGCGGGTCCACCGAGTTCGGTCGCTCGAGGTGGCACATCCGCGTTCCGTGCCGAGGCGTATCCGAATCCGTTTGTCTCGGCGATCAACGTTTATCTCAACATGACGGTAGGCGGACACATCACACTGTCTCTCTATAACGCACTTGGCGAGAAGGTCGAGCAACTCTATGATGGCTGGCTTGCAGCCGGAGTGCAAACGGTGTCACTCAGCACCAACATTCCGAGCAGGACGTACTTCCTTCGGTTGGTTGGGGAGTCGAGTTCATTGACAATTCCGCTTCAACGGGGCTTCTAACAGGGCATTCCGAACGGATAACGGTTCCGTGTTTGAATCATAACCGTTTGATAACGGGGTTTTAGAAACCGCAATGGTGCCTTCGCACCTATTATACGCGCGAGTTCCGGCGCGCAATGGTGCTGCGCTCGCTCGCACGATCCGCACCTTGCTTTTCACGATTTCTAACAAACACCCCTATGATTTCTAAACTTCTATCACGCGTGGCCATCGTCGCTGCAAGCGTGTTCATTCTTACAGGCCATTCGCTTGGCCTCCGCGCCCAGACGCTTACCGGCTCGGGCTCAACCTTCATCAACCCTGCCATGACCAAGTGGGTCGATGAATACAAGAAGGCGACCGGCATAAGCGTGAACTACCAGTCTGTCGGTTCTGGCGCCGGCATCAACAACCTAATTGATGGCACGACAGACTTTGGCGGTAGCGACGCGCCGATGAACGCCGACGAGAAGGGCCGCGCAAAGGGTCCGGTAATTCATCTCCCGGCTGTGATCGGAGCCGTCTGCATCGCATACAACGTCGAGGGTGTGCAGAGTGGTCTGGCGCTTACCGGGGAAGACATTTCGGACATCTTCCAGGGCAAGATCAAGTACTGGGACGATCCGCGCCTGACGAAGAACAACGGCGGCCTGCGTTTGCCACATGAGGCGATCTTTACCGTTCACCGCTCGGATGGATCCGGCACGACAGCCATCGTGACCGATTACCTCTCGAAGGTGAGTCCCGAGTGGAAGTCGAAGGTCGGCGCGGGCAAGACGGTCACCTGGCCCGAAGGTGGTCTCGGTGGCAAAGGTAACTCGGGCGTTGCCGAAGTGTTGAAGCAACACGTCAACTCGATCGGGTATGTCGAACTGGCTTACGCTGTCGAGAATAAGATTACCTATTCACGCATCGCGAGCAGCTCCGGCGGCTTCATCTATCCATCGGTCGGTTCAGCCAATCAGGCGGCGAAGGCCTCCAACATTCCCGAGGACATGTGTACGATGATTACCAATGCCAGCACGGGCTATCCGATCACCGGCATGACATGGCTGATCGTCTACAAGACGTCGCATCAGCCCGCCGAGCTGAAGAAGTTTTTGAAGTGGGTGCTGACGAAAGGTCAACACTACACACAAGACCTGTACTATGCATCGATTCCGGAAAATATGGTGACGCGCGAAATGAAGTTGATTGATGCGATCCAATAATTGTTGAGGTCGAGTGACGCCGTGGCGGTCCACGTTTCGTGGGCCGCGACCGGTCTGTCGGCTCCGCAACGCATTATGGCTCTCGAAGAAATTACTCTGATGTTGGAACCCCGGCCGCGCTTCGGGCTGGGCGCGGTGCTGGGCAAACGGCCGCATCGGGGTGACCGCATTTATCGCGGCGTCCTCACGGCCGCCGCGATCAGTGTCCTTATCATCATCGTTGGTCTTCTCCTTGAACTGGTCTTCGGTTCGCGGCAATCGATCAGCACGTTCGGCCTCCGGTTCTTCTCGGATAGCAAGTGGGACCCGAATGGTCAGCATTTTGGCGCACTGCCGTTCATTCTTGGGACGCTCTATTCCTCGTTTTGGGCGCTTGTAATTGCTCTGCCGATCAGCCTTCTGACGGCGATCTTTCTCGCGGAGATCGCGCCAACCTCGCGCACGATGCGTTGGGTCGAGCGGCCGGTTTCGTTCATGGTCGAGTTGCTCGCGGCTATCCCGAGTGTCGTATACGGTTTGTGGGGCGTGCTTGTGTTGCAGCCGTGGCTCGTGAAATACGTGGAGGGTCCGATTGCGAAAGGTCCGCTCTCCGCGCTGCCCATCTTTGGTGATACGGCGAATGGATACGACATGCTCGCGGCCTCGCTGATCCTGGCAATCATGATCCTGCCCTACATCACGGCCGTGTCGCGTGATTTGTTGCGCGCCATTCCACGCACCGTCCGCGAAGGCTCCTATGCCCTCGGCGCGACGCGATGGGAGACGATCAAGGGCGTCGTACTGCCTTATGCGCGGGCAGGCATCATCGGTGCTGTCATGCTTGGCTTTGGGCGCGCGCTCGGTGAGACCATGGCCGTTACGATGGTGATCGGCAACGCACCCATTTTTAAGACTTCGCTCTTTAGCTCGGGCTACACGCTGGCGAGCGTGATCGCCAACGAACTGGCGGAGGCTTCGGGCCTCTACCGCTCCGCGCTGATCGAGATCGGACTTTGCCTGTTCCTCATCACGCTAATTGTGAATGGAGGCGCGAAGCTGCTGATCTTCTACACGGCAAAGGATCTGAACGCGACAGGAGGTAAAGTATGACAATAGCAGAGTCATCATTCCGCTCGACGGGTCGCTCGCGTTTCCGCCGCTCGCTGAGCGCATTCATGGCGGGCCTCTCGATCGCCGCCGCCATCATTGCATGTGTGGCGTTGTTGAGCGTGCTCGTGTACATTGTCATTAATGGAATTGGCTCGATCAGCCTGAGTACGTTCACCGAAGGGCCAGTCCCTCAGGGGCAACCGGGAGGCGGATTGCGCAATGGCATCGTCGGCACGCTCATTCTGATGAGCATTGGTTCGGTCATCGGACTGCCCATCGGGATTCTTGGTGGCGTATATCAACTCGAGACGAACACCACGTTTTCACGCACATTGCGATTCTTCACTGATGTGCTGAATTCGATCCCGAGTATCGTGATGGGCCTCTTTGCCTATCTCATCGTGGTGCTTCCGGTGGCAGCGTTCTCACCGGGCCATGCCTTCTCGGCATTTGCTGGCGGCGTGGCATTGGGCTTCCTCATGATCCCAACAGTGATGCGGACGACCGAGGAAATCCTGCGCCTGGTACCGACAACGTTGCGCGACGCCTCGCTCGCACTTGGCGCAAGCCGCTGGCGCACGACATGGAGCGTAGTCCTGCCGGCCGCGCGAGGCGGCATTGTTACCGGCGTGCTGCTTGCACTCGCGCGCATTGCGGGCGAAACCGCTCCTCTGCTCTTCACTGCATTTGGCAATCTTGATTTCAACGTGCGTCTCGACCATCCGATCGATGCGCTGCCGCTCAATATTTTCAACTACGCAACGTCACCTTACGAAAACCTTCACCATCTCGCACTCGCCGGAGCGATCATTCTGCTGGCGATCATTCTCATCCTGTCCCTTGCTGCACGCTATGCGTTACGCGGGCAAACGATGGAGTGACGCCGGTTTATTGATCTCTTAAACTTGCAATAATAATTGCATAATGGCTGGAAGCTATTTTTGCAACGCAGATGAGAACAAGATTCTGTAATGTGATCGTAATCTCACGCTAACAATTTTATGACTTGCTGTCCGGCCGAGAGTTCGCCCTCGAAGCCTGACGGAGAATGTTCCAAACAAAAATCACTCAACCATTCGAATGAAGAAGCTTACTACTTCCGTTGCTTGCGCTATTCTTGCTTTGTGTCTCACGCACTCGGCCTTCGCGCCAAGCGCTTACGCGCAGGGCGCCGACTCCACGTTTAAGCCGTCCGGCAAGTTCTCGATGCAGTTTTTCTCCGATTACGATTATGTCCTCTCTGCCGATACGGGTGGCATGGCATCGAGCAAAGTCCCGAAAGGCGGGACGTACTACACGCCGCTCGACCCCAAGAATGCGAACAGCCAGGGCGGAATCTGGCAGAAGTTCTACCAGGCGTTCGATATTCGCCGCGTGTATCTCGGATACGATTATCAGATGTCGCCGAACGTGAGCGCACAGCTCCTACTCTCGCATGAGAACGGCACACTCGCGAACAATGCTTCCATTGTGACGGGCGTAACCCCAACAACCGACACAGTGACAAAGGACGTGAAGAGTGTCGCGACAACAAAGACGACGCTTCCTACCAGTTCTTCGGGTGATATCGTGCTCGATGGCAACCGCGGTTTCTACCTTAAGGCAGCGAATGTTCAGTTCAAGAACTGGATCCCGATGTCTACGGTGATCTTTGGGCAGCAGGGTACAGCGGTCTTCGGTGTTGCCGAAGCAATTTGGGGCTATCGCTCCGTTGAGAAGACAATTGCTGACATGCGCGGTAACGCTCAGTCGAACGATCTCGGTATTCAGGTCAAGGGTAACATCGATGATGGCAAGAACTATGGGTACTCCGTAATGATCTCGAACGGCAACGGCGCCAAGCAGGAGAGTGACAAGTTCAAGAAGCTTGCGATCGATCTCAATGGCATGTTCATGGACAAACACATCGCACTCGATGTGTATTATGACATGATGGGCACGACGGATACTTCGACAAACACAACGCTGAAGGCAACGCTCGGTTACATTTCAGATCCGGTGTCGGTCGGCGTGGAATACCTGATGCAGACCATCGCTCATCGGAGCACGACCACGGTCGGCGGTGACGCAACACCGTCTGGTCTTTCTGTCTATGCGCGTGGCACGATCATTCCGAAGCAGCTTTCGGCCTTCGTCCGCTATGACATGTACGATCCGGACTCGAAGTCAACCGGTTCGAACGTCACCAACGACAATGCTGTGAGTTGGAAAGAGAACTTCATCGTTGCTGGTCTTGATTGGCAACCCGATGCGAGTGTGAATGCTCATGTCATTCCGAATCTCTGGATGGATACCTATTCGGACAAGAGCGCGGGCACGACAGCGCTGCCGACGATCAGCAGCCGCGCCGGCGTCACGGTCGGCCGCGTGACCTTCGCATACAAGTTCTGAGGCACACCTCATCAGCACGGATGAAAGATGAGGGATAACGGATTCCGGTCCTTATCCCTCATTCATTTACAATCACACGCTAATTCTCAACAATTCCATGCTTAAACGCTTATCCTTACTCTGCGCGATTGTCATTGCCGGCTGCACCAGCGGTAAATCGAACAATCCTGATTCCACGGCCGCTGCATCAGCTGGACTCACTGGCGCAGGTTCGACCTTCATCAATCCGATCATGACGCACTGGGCCTCCGAATATCCGAAGGACGGCGGCATCTCTATCAATTATCAGAGCGTCGGTTCTGGTGCCGGCATTAATAACCTGATCGACCACACCGTCGATTTCGCTGGCTCCGATGCGCCGATGAATGCGGACGAGCTTGCGCGCGCTAAAGCGCCGGTCATTCACGTGCCGGCCGTCATTGGCGCGGTGTGTGTTGGGTACAACGTCAACGGCGTTTCCACCGGCCTGAAGTTGAGTTCGCAGGTCATCGCGGACATCTTCCTTGGCAAGATCCAGTATTGGAATGACAAGGCGATCGCGAGCGCGAACGCCGGTGTGAAGCTGCCGCACGAGAAGATCTTTACCGCGCACCGCAGCGATGGCTCCGGCACAACGGCGATCTTCACGGACTATCTTTCGAAGGTAAGTCCTGAGTGGAAGTCCAAAGTTGGTCAGGGTAAGACCGTAAGCTGGCCCGAGGGCGGACTTGGCGGCAAAGGCAACGCTGGCGTTGCCGAGATCCTGAAGCAGCACGCAAACTCCATCGGCTACGTCGAGCTGGCATACGCGGCGCAGAACAACATCGCGTATGCGAGCGTCCAGAATGCGGCCGGCAACTTCGTTGCGCCGAGTTCGGAATCGGCCGCAGCAGCCGCCGAAGCATTTCCGATGCCCGACAACATGACGGCGATGATCACGAACACCTCCGCCGCGCAAGGCTACCCGATCACCGGATTCACGTGGCTCATCACGTATAAGGATGGCCCGAAAGCCGACGCGGTGAAGAAGTTCATCGCATGGGCAACGACCAAAGGTCAGGCCGATTGCAAGGCGCTTTACTACGCTCCGATTCCGCAATCGGTTGCCGCAGCAGTCGCCGCGCAACTTGGTACGAGCAGCGCAGCAAAATAGTCAGATTGGAGACCTTAGAGATGGGACTCATCCGACCGATGAGTCCCATCTTGCATTTTACCCCAGAGTAAACTCAGTCTCTCCGGGTTTGGCAATGCGCTCCTCGCGCCGAACCTCGGTCACCCTCGCGACTCGCGGGCCGCGCAAAACAGCCGATTCGAAAATCGTCAGAGCTTCATCCTCGCCTTGCGCTTCGATCTCGACCGAGCCATCGCTCGCATTCCGCGCATAGCCCGTGATTCCAAGCAGCACGGCCTCGACCTGGCAATAATACCGGAAGCCAACTTGCTGCACGCGCCCTGTGACGAGAAGTCGAATCCGCCTCACGTCTCCTCTGGCGGGATTACTTCGACTTCCGGCCGTTTCCGTTTGCGCATATAATAGAGGCTGCCGGAGCCAACGACGAATCCAAGCAACGCGATCACGTTCGCCAGCAGTGAGATCGAGCGGCCCGTCACATACTTCGGATCGCTGAATGTGAATTTCACTTCGTGCTGACCCTGCGGCACCGCGATGGCACGGAAGGCATAGTTCGCGCGCCAGATCGGTGTCGGTTTGCCGTCCACTGTTGCGGTCCAATCGGGATACCATGCATCCGACATGAAGACGATGCGGTTGCCGCTGGTCCGCGTGCGGAAGCTCACGTCCTGATTATGATACTGCATCATCGAGATCGTCTCGCTGGAGTCGATCGGGGCTGTGGCTAACTGCGGCATCCCCTTCGGAGCTTCGAAGAAATAGGCAACGTCGCGCGGATTGAAGGTGCCATCGTGCATGGCGTGCAAGATGTCGAGCTTCGGTTTCACTTCATAGCGATACGCGAAGAATGCGCGCGGCAATGCCTGCGGATTTTCCCAGACGATGATCGGTTGTGCTGGCTTGCCTTGCTCGACATTGACCGGCGCCTCCCGCGATTGGAACACACCCCGGAAGCGATTCTGATCTTCCGTGATGAGCCCTGGCGCGATGATATATTTCGTGTTCAGCAGATTGAACATGAACGGATTGAAAATTCCGTTGCCGCTCATGTTGCCGGTCTCGTCGACCACGTCTTGCACTTCCCGCATCTTCGCCGCATGGTAGCCACCGGCGGTTTGCAAGCCGTAGCTCACAAGCATGTTCGATGGATTCGATTCCGTCAGATCGGTCACGCGATAGAGTGACGTATCGTGCTTGATAAAATCAATATAGTCATGAGTTGCGAACGCGCTTTGGTATTCATCGCGCGTCGTGATGTTCATTGGACGCGTATCGACGCGCCAGAGGTCAAAGATGGTAAGCAGGGCGATTCCGATTCCAAAGACGAGCGGCGTCGTCTTCCGCTTGAGGAACAAGAAGACAAGTCCGCATGCAAGCGTCGCAATCAGCGCACACATGAGCGCGTCGTTGGCGGCGGCCGAAGCGGCGAAGTCCGCGATAGCGCCGCGGACTTGTTCTGGGTAGTAGCCGGCCATTTTGCTGTGAAGGAAGCCCGAGTGAACGCTCGATGTGATCACGCCGCGACCCACGACGGAGATCACAAGAAATGCCCCGGCGACATACAACGCGCGCTTGAAATGCCCAAGTAGCCGCGCGTCTTCCTCGGCACTCCGCAGTTTCCAGACGCGAAGAATTTCCTCGAACGTCAGTGCCGCCAGAATGGGGAAGGCGAGTTGCATCAGCACGAGCGCCATCATCGGCGCCCGAAACTTGTTGAACATCGGGAAATAGTCGAACATCGGCCGGAATAGGATCGGCCAGTTACCGCCAAACGAAAGCAAGAGCGCGACGAGACTGATGATCGCCAGTGGAGGCACTAACCGCTCGCGTTTCCAGAGCGTCAGTACTCCGATGATCGCGAAGAAGAAGACGACAATGCCGGTGTAGTTTGCGGCATCGGTGCCGTTCATTTGTCCCCAGTAGGTCTCGATTTGCTTGCCCTCGATCTGCTCGATGTCGCCGCCGGTGTACGGCATCTTGCCGAAGCCGTAATAGGCGGGAATCACAAACGTGATCATCTCGCCGGGCGAGAAACTCCATGCCGTCGCGTAATTCCAATCGAGTCCGCCGGAAGCTGTCGTTGCGTGATTGGCGGAGGCCTTGTTTTCGGGATTGCTCGGATCGCTGATCGGCGCGGCACCGCGAATGGAATACGGCTCGTAAGCCAGCGATGTCAGATAGCGGTCCGCTGACATCGAGAATGCGGCTCCGACCATCAGTAGCGCAAGCACGCCACTGCGCGCGAGCGGAATGATGCGCTTGGATCTTGCATCATCCGGGTGCTTGCCGAATAGCTCGACGACGAGCGAGACGACATAGTAGAGCAACACCGCCAGAAAAACATAGAAGGCCATTTGCGGATGGTTGGCCTCGAACAGGAAGTGGAACGCCGCCGCCAGCACCGCGCACCAGAGCACGACGCGCTGCCATTGCAATTTCGGCGTCCGTAGCTTTTCGATGCCGAGCAGAATATACGGCAGCGTCATGATCGCAAAGATCTTCGTGTTGTGCCCGATCATGACGTAAGTAATGATCCACGTAGAAAAGATCGCGCTGAACCCGGCGAAGAGCGCGACCAAACGCGAGGTGTTCCGCGTTGCTCGGAGCAACAGAAACATACCGGCGCCCAGGATGAAGTAATGCCAGATGTGCGGCATCACGTCCGGGTTCGGCGAAAGCGCGATGGGGATCGAGCGAACGAGATCGAAGACGACGTGGACGAGATCGTACGTGCGCTCGGGCGTAATGAGGAACGCGAAGCTCGGCATGCCGCAAAAAATATTCGGAATCCATTGAGGCGTGTTATCGCCCTGCGCTTTGGAGGTTTCGAGGAACGGCTTGAGCGCGTCGAACGCCTGATTATCACCGGCGTTGAAGGTGTGCGTGGTGTCCAGCACGCCGCGGAAGAACACGAGGAGCGCGGCGAAGAGCAGGACGAGCGCCACGGCGTCGCGCCAGCGCTCGGGAATCACCGATGCCGCCCAGCGGGACTGACTGTCTGTCGCCGGCGTGGCGCTTACCTTCATCGAGCCGATGTGCCTATCGGCTGCTGTGCGGGTGGACTTTGCCGGTTGGCTGCTGCGTTGCTTTGGTGCTGTGGCCATGGGTCGTGTGGTGTGAAATGAAGTTATGTTAACTTTCTGCAGGGGAAAATAGTGCAAGGGGAAAATCGAAGACGAATCCTAAGCCCCGTGACGGGCAGCCCCGGAGGGACGGAATATTTGTAGCCCCCGGTTTCAACCGGGGGTTTGCGGTTTGTTTGAGATTCAGAGTCCCGTTAGGGACGGCATATTACCCCTCGGTCGCCTCCATCTCCCGCATGATCTCAACCGTCTGCACCGAGACCGTCGTCACGCGCTTCAGAAGATCGACTACCGTGTCCTTGTAATCGGCGAAGCGATAGGTGTTGAACTTCTCGCGGATCGTCGGGTCTTTCGGCGTCTTCTCTTTGTATTGATCGAGTATCCACTCAATAGCGGAGCGGTTGCTGAGTTTGTAGTCCCATGCCGCAGGCGGAATGCCGGTCATCTGCGTCGCTTCATCGAGCGCGATGAGGCCCGTATCCTTGAATGCCTTGAGCTTCGCTTTCGGCAAAAACTCCTTCTCCCCTCCCGCTTGCGGGAGGGGCCGGGGGAGGGTCTTCGCGGTCGTGACTTTCACGCCCGGATACGGCTTCACCGTTTCATAGCCGATGTGCAAGTCCATCAGAGTCTTGCCCCACTTCGCCCACTTGCGTACATCATCGTAAAACGGAATGCGCGGAAACTCACGCTTCAAATTCAACTCGTATTTCTTCCGGTACTTCGGATCGTGCAGCACGCCAGAGATGTAATGGAAGATGTCTTCCTCCGTGATCTTCTGTCTATGAATCAGAGAGCTGCGTGTTCAATGATTATTGCATCGGCGCGAGTGTTAAAACGCTGACCCTTCCACGTAAAGTCAAGCGCCTTACCAGGGGATGAGCCGAAGGTATCCAAATAGTGGCTGATTTGGCTGGTAAGCAACTCTTTGGATCGCTTCAACTTCCACGATTCAAAATAATTGCTGACGTTAACGAGAACCAGGAAAATCCGAGAGCCAGGATCGAAGCGACGCTCGCCCTGATTCTCATACAACCAGCGAACCAGAGTGGATGAATCGGCGAGACAATCGTCGAGAATACTTCTCCTCGTCGCACTCAGTTCGGAAAGAACTTCTTCAGCACGAGAGGAAGGATGATCTTTTATTTTCGACCACAGGTCCGGAAGTAGTCTTGATTCCACCATCGAGGAATCGAATCCGATTCCAAGTTCACGACAGATGCGCTTCGCCTCGGTGAGTTCCGGCCATTCCTTGAGGCCCAGCGTATCGCCGGTGGTGCCATGCACGGCCAGGCGGAACCCATAGGCGGGATTGAGCGTGGTGATCGCCTGGATGGTCGCGAGCGCGCCGTTGGGAAACGATGCGGTGGCGACGGCGGTGTCCTCTACGTTGATGTAGTCGCCGTGCTTCAGGGTGCCC
>JADGPZ010000099.1 GCA_017882165.1 Candidatus Kapaibacterium sp. | reverse complement strand
GGAAATCGGATACGGAGCGCCGCCGCAATTATGGTCACTTCGAATTGTGTGATATTGACTGTGACGGAATGCTCGAAGCCGTAATTCTCAGCGACCTGGTCACCCGGCACATTGCCGTACTCGACAACGACGGCAACGGCAACTTCCAACCACTTTGGGACCGCTTTGTCGAGCACATCTATCCCTCAGACACCACCGATCTGCGCTATGCTTCCAACTCCATTTGTGATTTCGATGGCGATGGAAAGCTCGAGATTGCTGTCAGTATTTTCAACGAGCGGAAAGATGGTCGCTGGTATACGGAGATACTCCGCGCGGAGACCGGGGAGCGCATTATTGAATTGCCCGATCAGTATCTGCGTGGCGTGCGGGATGCAAACGGTGATGGTGCCAATGAGTTGTGTCTGAGCCGCGAGACCAGGATCAATCCTCGTCCTGCATCCGATCTCTCCATCTATTCCGTCAATAACGATTGCACGATTTGGAGCCAACGTAGCGCTGCCTTCGCCGCACGAACGGTGCATCTCAAACCGAATGCTTCCGAGTTCAAACCCGATGTATTTGCTCCACAAGAGATCTGGCAAGGCAAGTTCTTGGGCCGTGAGGGTCTCTTCGTCCAGTCCGAATCGGGTCTTGGACTGCTCGACGAAGCCCTTACGCTTCATCCCCTTGGTTACGAATCGAATACTCCGTACCGCATCGCTCATATTGATAAGGATCGCCTGCTGATCTCGCAGGCTGACGGCGAGTTGGTTCGTCTCGATGCGGACGGCGCGAAACATTTGCGTTCCTGCGGGTATCATCTGACTCCGGAAGCGCATGCTTCTGCGCGGCCCGGCAGCACAGCAACCGTGTTCGAAGATGGTGGCAACCGCTATCTCGCTGTCCCGGACTTTGCCCACCGCATTCATCTCTTTGGTGGCGCAGGTAGAGAAGATTCTCAGATCATCCAGGGCCGATCGCGTATTGGTTACGATGGCGTGTTCCATGCTGCAAGCGTGATTGAGACGAAAGATGGTATGCGCCTCGTTGTGGTGGATGATCGTGGATTGGACCATGCTCGTCTTTCACTATACGCACCCAGCGGTGCGCGTATGCAGTCGTTTGACTTTCCTGATCTGCCGGCCAGTGTTATTGGCTCGCGCATCGGCTGCTATGATTGGCTCTTTTTCCAGCACTCGCGTGGCGAAGCGATCTTTGCGAGCTTCTTTCGGTCACGCTCGATGAACAGTGAGTGTTCGCTGGCATTTCTGATCGAGACTGGGGAAGTCCTCTGGCGCAACGATCAGATTGGTGATGGCGAGTATGGCCGTGGCGTCGGGCCGTGGGGAACCTCGGCGCTCAGAATTGAAGAGGGGCGTCCCGTCGTAATCTTTTGCGCAAAGGACTCGCTCTATCATCTTGATCTCGAAACGGGCGAGTTGCTACGCCCGCCAAAACTACTCACGGAGTACACGGCCGAAGTATTGCGCGAGGAGCATGTGCTTAAAGCACAGAATCTTTCGACGCAGTCGTCCATTGACGATCCGTTTACAGCATACGGATCACCAATTCTGGTTGGCGATGACATTGTCATTTCTGGTGCATTTGGTGGCTTTGGTGTTATTGCTAAATCAGGTGTTGCTAAGTGGTGGAAGCGCGCGCCGTTCGGCGACACGCTCTACCGTCTGCCCGGCATTGGTGATGTTGATGGCCGACTGGCGTTCGCCCAATCGCACGGCGATGGCTCCGTTCGGATTTACGATTATGAAACCGGTGTTGAGCGCGCGAGGATAGAACTCTCTTCGAGCGCGATCGATATTCTCGTTCTGGATGTGGACGCGGATGGAAAGATGGAATTCGTTTGCGGCACAAGCGATGGACGTCTTCTCGTCATCGGCTGGGATGGTAATGAGTTTGGCATCCAGTCAGTTTATGATACCGGTGCCGCGATGGGTTCGCCTGTTGCGGCCGATCTTGATGGCGATGGCAAATCAGAGATCTACGTCGTCTCGGCGGATGGCATCTTAACCTGTTTTGGATAATTATCATGCGAAAGGTACGCATTGCATCGGTCTCGTTCCTTATGGAGGATACCCCGCACACACTCGAGATGAATCTGGAGCGGGCACGCCGATATATCCGCGACGCGAGCGACGCAATGGCGGACATCGTCTGCCTGCCGGAGACCGTCACGACCAACGGCATGGCGAACCCGATCGAGTCGGCCAAATACTCGGACGAATGGATGGAGTTCTTCGCACAGGCGGCGGAGCAGTACCAGATTGCAGTCATTGCACCATTTTTGGTGCGCGAGATCGACAAGGTCTATAATCAAGCGACCGTTTTCAATCGCGATGGGGAGCACGTCAATTATTATCGGAAGCTCCAGCTGACTGGCTCCGAGGCGAAGTTCGTCACGCCAGGCGCTGAGTTTCCCATTATCGATCTCGGCTTCGCGCGCATTGCCGTTATGATCTGTATGGACATCTACTTCCCGGAGATCGCGCGCATTTATGCGATGAAAGGTGCAGACATCCTCTTCTGGCCGACGACCACGCACGGACCGACGCAGAGCGGACTTGAAGCCCAGGTTCGGTCGCGCGCGATCGACAATTCGCTTTGGATCGTCGAGTCTAATCTCGCTGGACATCCGCCTTACGCTCCCTACAACGGCCGGTTCTATCCCGGCAATGCACGCATCGTCGATTTTAACGGCGATGTCATCGCTGAGACGGGCCGACGCTCGGGCCTTGCAGTTTGTGATATCGATCTCGACGAGCGACGTACGACTTCAGGCGTTCTGCTCATCAACGATCCCGACGATACGCGGCACGACATCGAGTCACTCGCGCGCATGGATCTCTATGCGAAAGAGTACGCCGCGATTGCGGCGAAGCAACAACGCTATTACGATTCCCTGTCCGCCTGAGAGTTACGCGCGGAACTTGGTCCACGTCTGCTCGGCGAAGAGCAGCGCGACGCGTAATGCACCGAGACGAACCGGAAAGTTGAAGAGATGCCCTGCGAGGTCATAGCTGAGAAGTGCCACGACCGCGACAAGCGCCCAAAGATGCCAGCTTTTTACGATCTTTGCCATACTCAATTTATGCGGCAACCATTACCGGCGTATTACTGTCCAATAATTCAATTGTACTTTCTCGCTTCGTTTTCGATACGTGAATGACCGAGATGTTCGGAGTCCGGACCCCGAGATCAATCATGTGATAGGAGAAACCGTCTTCGCGCCGGGCCGGATACACAGCCCCTGCGCCGTTCAGACACGCAAGGCCATTCCGTTCGTATTGTCCCGTGAAATGAACGTGGCCATGCAAAACAAGATCGGCTCCGGCTTCCTCGAAGACTCGGAGTATCCGCCGCTTGCCGTGTAGCTTCAGCGTGCGGTGCTCGATCATCGATGCGAGCCCGCGTGCGGCCGGAGCGCCCATGCGCACCAGATCCTTTCGGCCAAACAAATGGTGGTGCATCACGACGATGCGGAACTGCGCGGTTTGCCAGGCATGATTATTCCCGAGTTGAGTCACGATCTTTCGTTCGCTCTTCGTGATTTCGCCGTTGGAGCCGACCGGATTGCCGGTCAGCGAGTGCTCGGCGATCGAGTTGATACCCATGAAGGCAACATGCTTCAGCCGTTTCAAAAATGGATAGGGTAGGCCACCGATGGTGATCGAGTCCGAGAAGAGCTCGGCGAAGTTCTCCTGAAAGACCGCGAGTTGCTCCTGCGTGTTGCAGGTGCGGCAGTGCTCTGGAAATGCAAGGATGTCATCGGCCAGATGCGGGCCGCCATAAATATCGTGATTCCCCGGCACAATGGTGAGCTTGCTCGGGCTCATGATGCCAAGCATTTCAAAGAGGCGGCGGGTTGTCCGAAGATCGCGATGGTCCGCGTTGCTTGTCAGATCGCCGCTAATGACAATATGGTCCGCGCCGCGTTTCAGAGCATCCTCCAGCACCCGCCTGAGCCGTGGCAAGTGCTGCGGATGGTACTTGAGATTGATGTGTGGATCCGAGAGATGGGCAATTCGCATAGAGAGTTATTTACGTCTACCAAACACGAGTACAGCTCGCGATGTCGCCTTCTGGCGATAGCACAGCGTTAACTCTGCATTATCATATTGTTTTGTAAGTCCTCTTGGACGAGGTGCACGTCCCTGTTCGTATCTTTGTTGCAATCGCTACTCATTTGAAAACGAAGAAGAAACACCCTCTGGCAACTCCAAAACTGCCCGCTGCGAAAGCGCGTGGCCGTTTCGTGCCCCGGCCACGACGAATCGTCCATGACGTCAAGCGCATCCGTCCGGATGAAATCGCGCGCGTGGACGTGAAGACCAAAGTCTACGACAATGGCATTCGCGTCGTGAGCGAGAAGGTCGAAGGCGCATCCTCGCTCTGCGTAGGGCTTTGGGTACGCGCCGGATCGCGCAATGAAAGCGCCCGCCAGCACGGCATCGCGCACTTCATCGAGCATGTCGTCTTCAAAGGCACCGCTGGCCGAACGATGCGCGAGATCATGCGCTCCATCGAAGCTCGCGGAGGCTTCCTGAATGCCTTCACGACGAAGGAGCATACGTGCTACTACACATGGACTCGCACGCTGCATCTCGATGAGTCGGTTTCGCTGCTGTTCGATCTCGCACTCCGCCCAAAGTTTTCGGAGCAGGATATCGAGCGTGAAAAGTCGGTCGTCATCGAAGAGATCAACGGCATCGAGGACGAGCCAGATGAACTCGTCTTCGATCTCTTTGAAGAAGAGATCTTCGGACGGCATCCTCTGGCGCACCCCATCATTGGCACGCCGGAAAGCATCCACCGAATCACTCGCAAGTCGCTCGCCACGTTTCACAAGAAGCACTATCGCTCGCGTGATCTCGTCATCGTTGCAAGCGGCTCGCACGAGCATGATGCGCTCTTTGCAGCAGTCGATCATGCGATGCGGGATGTGCCGCCACACGTTTCACGGCGGCTGCCGGAGCCGTTCAAGTTTCCTCGCCGGCCACAGTCAGAACTGCATTATCCTCGCGCGTCTGGTCAGCAGGCACACTTGATTCTCGGACGCAGAGCGCCCGGAGTCAAAAGCGAGCGGCATCTTGCAATCTCTGCGCTCGTCACGCTTTTGGGTGTCGGAATGAGCAGTCGGCTGAACCTGCGCTTGCGTGAGGAGTTGGGCCTGGCATACGATTCCGTTGCATTCTACTCGCCGTTCGAGGATGTCGGGGCCGTCGGGCTTTATATCGCCACGGCAATCGAAAACCGCGAGCGGACCATACGAGAAATGCGGCGCATCCTGCGCGGACTCACGACGCGCCCCGTCTCCAACGCAGAACTCGATCGGACCAAAGAGCAGATGATCGGCTCGCTCGTGCTGCCGATGGAATCCATCTCCAACCGCATGATGCGCGCCGCTCAGAACGAGCTGTACTTCGGCAAGTACCACTCCATCGAGCATGACATCAAAGAGATCACCGAACTTCCGCTCGAAAGTGTCCGTAACGAGGTGACGAGGCTTTTCTCGGACGAAGACAAGTTCACGCTTGTCTCGGTTGTCCCTGAGCCAGAATCGGACAAATCAGAGGATAGTTAACCCTTCACTTCCTCGATCTCAACTGACTGGACGCCTTTCATAGCGAATATCCCGTCGGATCAACTTGAAGTGAAGAGACCCCCTTCCATCTATTACAACGTTGTTCGACCCCTCCGGTGTTTCAGAAACATCATAAATTTATATACTAAAACGAAGAATTCATGCAATATTCATAATCCATCACTTTACATTCATCATTCTTGCCGACAGCCTCTTCCTCCCAAATAGATAAAGCTCCCGGAAGCCCTGACTGTTCCCGAGTCATGGTAAAGTATTGGTACAATTAGAGTTACAAGAAGTACGGCGAGCAGGGATGCGTAGTGGCCGGGTTTCCCGGCCTGGGATGTTGCCCTGAGCAAGCTATTTCCCATATGCTCGAAAGTCCGGTGTGGTGGGATTCCGCGAACCTGTCACAAATTGTGACAGGTTGCCTGTCTTTGGGACACTCGTGAGCGTTTCCCACTCTTCAGCAGTCAACTTGAATGCGAAATCCTCCGGAAATCGATTGCGTTTGAACGCTTGATTAAATCCGCTCGTCGTTACCCCATAAAGACGAGCAAGGTCCGAATCGAGCATGACGCGAGTATCGCGTACAACGTGAATGAGTGGTTCGAGCGGTTGTGTTACTAAGGTCTTCATCTTCTGAACCTCGAATGGCGGGAGTGCCGTGGCTGTGGAGGTCAAGTAATCCCATCGCAAAATTACGAACAAATGCTGCAGGAGACTCGAAGATGATGTCGCAATTTTCGACATCATCATTTTCCGTAGAACCGGTCACAAATTGTGACCAGTGCTGCGGATTAAAGTGCCGTGCGGCTTGTTTCAGCGTGCGCTCCAGGCAACCTTCCGGGTGGAGCGACAATTCTCATCGTAAATTTGCAGAATATGAAAGTAGGCGTACCAAAAGAGATCAAGGTAAATGAGAACCGCGTGGCGCTCACGCCGAGCGGTGCGGAGATGCTCGTAGCGAACGGCCATACGGTTTACGTCGAGACCAACGCCGGTGCCGGCTCGGGCTTCAAAGATGCGGAGTACATCGCCGCCGGTGCGCAGATGCTGTCGACCGCGAAGGATGTCTATGACACGGCGGACATGATCATGAAGGTCAAGGAGCCGATCAAAGTCGAATACGATCTCATTCGCAAAGGTCAGGTACTCTTTACCTATTTCCATTTTGCCGCGAGCCGCGAGCTGACCGATGCGATCCTAAAGTCCGGCTCGATCGCGATTGCCTACGAGACGGTCCAGCGCGCGGATAACTCACTGCCGCTGCTGATTCCGATGTCGGAAGTGGCGGGACGCATGGCGCCGCAGGAAGGCGCAAAGTATCTTGAGAAGACAATGGGCGGCCGCGGCGTGCTGCTGGCCGGTGTGCCGGGCACCGATCCCGGCGAGGTCGTGGTGCTTGGCGGCGGTATCGTCGGCACGAGCGCGGCGAAGATTGCGGCGGGTCTCGGCGCGAAAGTGACGATTGTCGATTCGAATCTCTACCGCCTGCGCTATCTTGACGACGTGATGCCGCGCAACGTGACGACGATGATGTCGAATCCCTATAATATTCGCAAGTTGATCAAGAAGGCCGATCTCGTAATTGGTGCGGTGCTGATTCCAGGTGCGAAGGCTCCGCGTCTCATCACGCGCGAAATGTTGAAGGACATGAAGGAGGGATCGGTTATCGTTGATGTATCGGTCGATCAGGGCGGTTGCATCGAGACGTGCAAACCGACGACCCACGAGAATCCGACGTTCGTCGTGGATGGCGTCGTCCATTACTGCGTCGCGAACATGCCGGGCGCGGTGCCGATGACTTCCACAATTGGCCTCACGAACGCAACGTTGCCCTATACGGTGCAGCTCGCGAATCAAGGCTACGAAATGGCGATCTCCGCGAACAAGGAATTGCGCTTGGGTCTGAATGTCATCGACGGCACGATTGTCTATGAAGGCGTCGCCGAGGCGTTTGGGATGAAGTGGGAAGATAGCCATAAGTTTATTAAGTAACGAGTGAGGAGTAACGAGTTTGGGATTCTCACTCGTTACCCGGCACTCACACACTGCGAAGCATGCCGAAGATCACCATCGACGGAAAAGAGTACGAAGCCCAGGCTGGGCAGACGATCATTCAGGTTGCGACCGATAACGGGATCGAGTTGCCGCATTTTTGCTGGCATCCGGCGCTGACGGTGGCCGGCAATTGCCGCATGTGTCTGGTCGAGGTCGATAAGATCCCGAAGCTTCAGATCGCGTGCGCGACGGTTATCACGGACGGAATGAACGTCAAGGTCAACTCGCCTGCCGCAACGAAGGGGCGCGAGGACGTGATGGAATTTCTCCTCATCAACCATCCGCTCGATTGCCCGATCTGCGATGAGGCCGGCCAGTGCAAGTTGCAGGACTATGCATTCGATCACTCACGAGGCGTCTCGCGCTTTGTGGAAGAGAAGACTCACAAGGATAAGCGCGTTGCCTTCGGTCCGAATGTATTGTTCGATGGTGAGCGGTGTATTTCATGCTCGCGGTGCATTCGCTTCTCGCAGGAAGTCGCCGAGCAGCCGGTGCTCACCTTTGTCAATCGCGGCGACCATGTCACAATCAACGCCGTCCCGGCCGAGAGCTTCGATAACAACATGTCGATGAACGTCATCGACATTTGTCCGGTCGGCGCGCTGACAAGCCGCGATTTCCGCTTCAAGGCGCGCGTGTGGGATATGTCGTTTTCGGACTCGATCTGTCCGGGCTGTTCACGCGGCTGCAACGTTCGCGTTGGAGTCCGCAATAACGAGATTATGCGTCTGGAGCCGCGCAACAATCCGAACGTGAACGAGTATTGGATGTGCGACTACGGGCGCCTCAGCACGTACCACGCCGTCAACGACGAGCGCCTTGCCGGGCCGCGCATGAAAGACGCGAACAGCCTGCAACAACCGACCGACAACGACAGCGCCGCGCGCCGTGTGGCGCAGGAGCTTTCCAAGTATAAGAAGGAAGAGGTGCTGATTCTTGGTTCGGCTCGGATGCCGATCGAGGATAACTTCCTCATGCTGAAGCTGGCGAAAGAGAAGTTCGGCAAACAACACATTCCGTTTATCCCGCATATTTCCGGTCAGGACGAGCGCAAGCTGCTCCGTGCGGACAAGCTCCCGAACGCGATGGGCGCCACGCTCATGGGACTCGTTGCCGATGGACACTATCAGCACGTCCACGGCGAAAAGGCGGCGAATGCCACGGTGCTCGAATTGCTTCGCTCCCGGAAGATCAAAGCGGTGTTCGCCCTCGCCGGGAATTCCCTGGCCGATGCACAACTCCTCGAAGCGTTCGAGAATGTGGAATTCTTTGCGACCTGCTCATCGAACGACAACGTGACCTCGCGCCGGGCAGACGTTGTATTCAGCATTGCGCAATGGGCGGAGCGCGATGGCGTGTTCGTGAATTTCGAAGGCTGGGCGCAGCAACTCCGGCCCGCAGTTTCGACGAAGTACTACATGCGCGGCCGCGACCAAATGCACATGTCGCGTTTGGATCGATTCGGATCTCCATACGACAAGTGGGCGCGCTCGAATAAGCGCGATGCGCGCGAAGCGTGGCGGTTCGTGCAACTCGTGGCCAAGGAACTTGGAAGCATGAGTGATCATGCGCAACACTGGAAGTACCAGCACACGGAAGAAGTGTTCGACGAGATCGCAGCGACAAATCCGGAATTCCGAGGGATGTCGTATGAGGCACTCGGCGATATGGGAATGCCCGTTGCGAGCAACAAGAATGCCATCGTGCAGCCGAAGTACGAAGAAGTATCCCAGACCTCGACGATGCGCGTAGAGAGTGTGGGAAGCGTAATTCTCTGAAGACCTTGAAAGCAGAGTAATGATAATTGAAGCACTCATAAAAATCGCAGTCGTTCTCCTCGTGGTGCTCACGGCGGTGTCGTACACCGTTTTGCTCGAGCGGTGGGTTTGCGCCTGGGTTCAGGACCGGATCGGTCCGAACCGCGTGGGTCCGCTCGGTCTCTTTCAGCCGCTGGCAGATACGCTCAAGCTGCTGCTGAAGGAAGACATCCAGCCACTCATGGCGCAGGCGTGGTTCCACTGGCTCGCGCCGGTGATTTCGATCACGGTGGCGTTCACCGTGCTCGCGGTCGTGCCGTTTGGGCACACGCTGGCGATCGGTGAGCACATCATTCCGCTTACGATTGCCTCCAATATCAATATCGGCGTGCTCTTTCTCGTCGCGATGACATCGGTCGGCGTTTATGGCATTACGCTTGCGGGCTGGTCGAGCGGATCGAAATACTCGTTGCTCGGCGGCTTGCGTTCGAGCGCGCAGATGATCAGCTACGAACTCACACTCGGGCTTGGCTTGCTTAGTGTCATCATGCTGAGCGGCACGCTCGATCTCAACGGCATTATCGACTCGCAAGTGAATGGCCTGTGGAATATCGTCCGCGCGCCGATTGGCTTTTTACTCTTTCTCGTATCATCGTTTGCAGAAACGAACCGTCAGCCGTTCGATCTGCCCGAAGCCGAACCGGAACTTGTCGGTGGCTATCACACCGAGTACAGCTCGATGAAATTCGCGCTCTTCTTCCTATCAGAATATGCAAACATCATTACGGCGAGCGCCGTGATGACCGTGCTCTTCCTCGGCGGCTGGCACGTTCCGTTTGTTGACACGCTCGGCCTTTCGCCGCTTGTGATGACGATTGTAGGCGTCGTTGCGTTTACGCTGAAGGTCGTCGGATTTCTCTTCATGTTCATCTGGGTGCGCTGGTCGATTCCGCGTTTCCGGTACGATCAACTGATGAATCTCGGCTGGAAGGTATTATTGCCGTTAGGCATAGCCAACATCATACTGACGGCTTTGGAGAAGATGTATTTGATGCATTAATTTGTTGAAAGGACCGATCGGGTCCGATCGGACCGATCAGTCCAATAGCTACACGCAGGATGCCAACGACCAGCAAGTACAATAAACCCGCCACCCGCCGCAAGCTCTCATTGTGGGAGAAGCTCTATCTCTTTGAGATCGTGCGTGGGCTACTCACGACCTTCAAGCATCTCTTCCGTCCGAAGTTCACGCGCCAGTATCCCGAAGAGCGCTGGGATCCGCCCGCGTCGTTTCGTGGTCGGCCCGTGCTCGTGCTCGAAGAGAATGGCGTCGAGCGATGCGTCGCGTGCGGTCTCTGCTCGCGCGTCTGCCCGCCGCTCGCGATCGAAGTACGTGCCAGCGAGACCGAACTGCTGAAGGAGCGCTACCCCGTCGTCTTCGAGATCAACATGCTCCGCTGCATCTTCTGCGGCTTCTGCGAGGAAGTTTTCCCCGAAGAGGCGATCGTCATGAGCAAAGACTACGAACTTGCCTTCACCGATCCATCGCAGGGAATCTATGGCAAGGACAGACTTCTCACGCCGAAGGCCCAGCTCAAAGACCGTTTGGATTTTCTTGCCAAGATGCGGAATTGATCGCGCTGCGCTCAGTAACGAGTGGATGAGTAACGAGTAACGAGTCCTTTGGTATGGACCTCAACGAACTTCGGCATTATTGTCTGTCGAAACCGGGAGTGGAAGAGTGCTTCCCGTTCGATGAAGTGACGCACGTCTTCAAAGTGGGAGGCAAAATGTTCTTGCTCGTCGGATCCGATGAAGTGCCGCTGACGATGAATGTCAAGGCCGATCCCGAACAAGCCATCGAGCAGCGCGAGCGCTATCCTACCGTCACCCCCGGTTACCACATGAATAAGGAGCACTGGAACACCGTGACCTTCGACGGTTCCATTCGCACCTCGCTCATCAAGCAGTGGATTGATGACTCCTATGACTTAGTGCTCGCCTCGATCCCGAAGGCGAAACGAAAAGTTTTGACTTGACACGCGCACGATCCTGCCACGACCCCCTGATGGCAGGCATGTGCGTTGTGTTGTTCTGAGTTTATGGGGTCAATGTCGAAACCGTATTGACGGTACCGCTTGGACCAATTATTCTAAGCTCCTTCGTGGCACCATTGACATACACGTAGATTTTCCATGTTCCCGCGTTCGGTGTCGATGGGTTGGTGCTCCGCGCTGTCAGCGTAACGGTACCATTGCCCGCCACCTCGAGATCGGATTGCGGCGTGCCCGTCTTGATACCAACATCGGCGCTATTGCCGAGAATAACGGCATTGCTCTGGCTGACGACCGTATTCGCGCCGATGGCCGTGGCGTTCTCCAGGGCGCCACTCCCCATGTCCGCTCTCATGCCAAGGGCCGCATTGTTAAAGCCGGTCGTGTTGGAGAGACCGGCCTGGTATCCCAAGAATGTATTCTGACCGCTCGTGTTGCTCGCGCCTGCT
>JADGPZ010000098.1 GCA_017882165.1 Candidatus Kapaibacterium sp. | reverse complement strand
TGTGTTCGAAATGAGGGATTCGACGGCTGACTACAACTATCGCGTACAAAAGTATCCTTCGGCAGGGACCGGCATCAGCGGCGGATCGGGATTTGGAGGAGTAGGAATACTCCAGCGTGGCGTGACACAATCCGGCGACAATGGTACTCTGGCTCTTGCGATCGAAGAGAATTCTGTTGGCGAACCACGCAGCCTTCAGTTTTCGATTGCTCGCGCCGAACGTGTATCCATTCAACTATTCGATGCACTTGGACGGCAAGTACGAGTCGTATACTCAGCAAGAGAAGCGGAAGCCGGCTCGCATTCGGCGGGTCTCAACCTTGTGGACGTGCCATCAGGCGCCTACTTCTGCGTGCTACAAACACCTTCCGGTGCACTCAGCCGATTGTTCAATCATTTGAGGTGAGACTGGGACACGAAGTGACGAATGGGTAAGCAATCTCGGATTACCAAGGTAGCACCGACTCGTTACACGTTACTCATCACTCGTTACTTACTCCGTGGCACGGCAATTTCAGGACCTTGGGTTTGGCACGAAAGCCGCCGAAGCGCAAGCGCGGCTGCTGAATCGTGACGGCTCGTTCAACATTCGCCGGAAGGGTCTCGCGTTCTTCGAGTCGTTCAGCGGCTATCACTACCTGATTTCGATCTCGTGGTGGCAGTTCTGCGTGTGGATTCTCGGGACGTATGTGGCCATGAACGCGCTCTTCGGCGGGGTCTATTACCTGATTGGCACGAACAGCCTTGCGGGAATTGACGGGCAAACTCCGTTCGAGCAATACATCGAGTGCTTCTTCTTCAGCACACAAACGTTTACCACGGTCGGCTTCGGACGGGTTGCGCCTGTGGGCAACTTGGCAAACACCGTCTCGGCGCTCGAGTCGATGACTGGGTTGCTCTCGTTTGCTCTCGCGACGGGCTTGCTCTATGGCAGATTCTCCAGACCGGTCGCACGGATCATCTTTAGCCGTCATGCCGTCGTCGCCCCATACAACGGTGGCGATGGCAACGCCAAGACGGGTTTCATGTTCCGTATCGCCAATCAACGTTCCAATCAGCTCATCGAAATCGAAGCAACGCTCACGCTCGTGTGGCTTGAAGACGTGGGTGGCGGACGTCGCACACGCCAGTTTCACGAGCTTGAACTCGAACGCAAGAGCCTGAAGTTTTTCCATCTAAGCTGGACCGTTGTGCATCCCATCGATTCGACAAGTCCGCTCTTTGGTGTTACAAAGGAGCAGTTAGATGCATCCGAGGCGGAGTTTCTTATCATTCTCAAGGCCTTCGACGATACGTTCTCACAAACGGTTTATAGTAGGACTTCGTACAAAGCGCACGAAGTTGTGTTCGATCATAAGTTCAAGGGGATCATCCGTACCGGTAAGGATGGCGTGACCGAGATCGAGCTGGACAAGATCCACGACCACGAGCGCGTCAGTTAGCGAACGAAAGGTCGATCACTCTGGCAGCCCCATCTTCCTGCGGAATCGCTCTTCGAAGATCGTGTAGAGCGTCGGAACGAAGAAGAGCGTTAGTAATGTCGAGAGTGTCAGTCCACCGATAACGGCGACAGCGAGCGGGGCTTGCGTCTTCTCGCCCCCCATGCCGATTGCCATCGGAATAAGGCCGAGCACGGTCGCGAGCGAGGTCATGAGGATCGGCTTCAACCGCGTCCGGCCCCCATCGATCACGGCCTTGTGCAGGCTTTCGCCCTTCATCCGCAAGTGGTTGGTGTAATCGACGAGCAGAATCCCATTGCTGACCACAATGCCTACCATCACGATAATGCCCTGGAAGCTCGTGACCGAAAGTGTCGTATCCGAGAGGAAGAGCCCCCAAATCACACCCACGATCCCGAAGGGAACGGTGAACATGATGATGAACGGATCGATCAGCGACTGGAATTGCGAAGCCATGACCACATAGACGAGCAGAATGGCAAGCGCGAACGCCAGCGTGAGATCGCCGAAGGTCTTTTGCTGCTGCTCGACGTTGCCACCAAGCTTCAATTCGAATCCTGGTGGCACCGGGATTTGGTCGAGCTTCGCTCGAAGATCCTGCGCGACGCTGCCTAAGTCGCGACCGCTGACATCCGCCGTTACGTCGATAATACGCTGCTGGTACTTGCGGTCGATCTGAACCGGCGAGGCGTCCTGCGAAATTGTTGCGATCGAGCCAAGTTCAACCTGATCGCCGCTGGGGGTTGTCAGGATCAGTTTGCGAAGATCGTCGATATTGCTGCGGTCGCTCTCGCTGAGCCGGACGAGAATGTTGTACTGATTGCCACTCACGGGATCGGTATAGAGCGATGCAACTGCGCCATTGATGCCAGCGCTGATCGTGTTCGAGATCTGCGCAACATCAATCCCGAGAATGCCGGCCTTATTCCGATCGATATTGACGCGAAGCTCCGGCAAGTTATCCTCGCGCGAAGATTGCGCGTTGACCGCTCCCGGCGTCGAGCGGACCGCCGCCAGCACTTGCTTGGCCAGCGCGGAGCCTTGTTCGAGATCGAAGCCTCGGATTTCGACATCGATCGGCGCAGTCGAGCCAAAATTGAGCAGGAATCGAAGAAAACCGCTCGGACTAATGAGCACCGTAGCACCGAGATAGTTCGAGATCTTGGGTCTGAGGGCATCCATGACCTCGACGATGGTTCGTTTGCGCTGGTCTGGCGGCACGAGCGACACCTGAATGTTTGCTGCGTGCGAGCCAGAATTGCGGCCAAAGAAATTGCCGCTCCGCGCGGAGGGAACGCCAATGTCCGAAACCATCGCTTGAATTTCCGGTACGTTCTTGCGGAGAATGTTCTCCATGTCGATCACGTACTTCTGCGTCTCCTCGATGCGCGTGCCGACCGGCAGCTTCATCGTAACAGTGAAGACGCCCTCATCCTGATCGGGGAAGAACTCCGTGCCAATGAACTTGAACAAGAAGACGGAGACCGCAGCAATAGCGAGGATGGAGCCGATCACGAACTTGCGGTGCGCGAGCGCCCACGTCAGCATTCGTGCATAGCCCTGATCGATCGCCTCGATCTTGTCGTGGAAGTATACGCGCCAACGGTCCGAAAACTTCTGCGAATCGCGCCTCATCGCTTTCTCCGGCGGGAGAAATTTCAGGCAGAGCAACGGCGTGATCGTCCGGGACACGAAGAACGATCCAAAGAGCGCGACGGCAATCGTAATCGTAAGCGGCACGAAGAGCATCTTTGCAATGCCGGAAAGGAAGACGACCGGCAGGAAGACGATGACGGTCGTAAGCGTCGAAACGAAGATCGGCGTTGCGACTTCACTTGCCGCGGCAAGCGTTTGCTGCATTTTCGATTCGCCGGGCTTCGGATTATTATAGTGGCGTGTGATGGCTTCCAACTCCACGATTGAATCATCCACCAATCGTCCGACAGCAAGAGCAAGACCGCCAAACGTCATGATGTTCAGCGTGATATTGCCGAAGCGGAACATGATGAACGTGATCAGGATCGAGAGCGGAATTGCGACAATGATGATGATTGTCCCACGGATATTTCGCAGGAAGATCATAATGATGAGCATCGCAAGCAACGCGCCGATAATCGCTTCTTGCGAGAGACCGTTGATCGTTTGCCGGATATAAAGCGATTGATCGAAGGAGAGCGCAATGTGAACGTTTGATGGGAGTCCGGTCAATTTCGGAATCGCCCGCATCACGTTATCCACGACGGTCACCGTGTTCGCTCCAGCGAGCTTCTGCACGCGTAAGGTCAGGCCGGGCGTCCCGTTCACGCGGATGACTTCGGTCTGCTCCTGATAACTGTCATCAACCGTCCCAACATCTCGAATCCGAATGGGCACGCCGCCTACCGTCTTGACGATGATATCGCCCATCGGGTTGACGAGATTAAAACGGCTCTCGGTCTTGAGCGAATAATCGAAGACGCCGCTCTTGATGTCGCCGCTCGGAATAATGAGATTGGAGTTGGCGACGGCTTTCAGTACGTCCGCAATGGGAAGCCCCGTTGCTTGAATGCGGTCGCGGTCGAGCGTAACGTGGACCTCGCGTATCCTGCCGCCCGTGACCTGCGCCGATGCAACACCGGGAAGATGTTCGAGCTGCGGCTCGATGGTGTTGTAGGCAAGATCGTACATGTCTCGCTGGTCGATGTCTCCCGAAACGGCGAGCGTGATGACCGGCAGATTCGTGATGTCGAACCGGAGCGCGATGGGAGTCGAGACGCCCGTCGGGAGCTGCGAATAGACCCGGTTCATTCGCTGGATGACATCGATCAGCCCGACATCGACGTTGGCATTCCAGTTAAAGTTGATACGGACCTGCGAGATACCTTCGCGCGTCGCCGATTGCACGTAATCGACATCATTGACCGATGTGACGCCACGTTCGATGATCGCCGTGACCGACTGCTCCATGTCCATCGGACCCGCACCGGGATAGTACGTGATGGTCGTGACGACCGGCACCGTAATGTTCGGCAGGAGATCGATTGGGAGCTGGGAAACCGAAACCCAGCCGAGGACGAGGATCGTAAATCCGATCAGGAACGTCGAGATCGGATACTTTAGCGCGAGACGAGTAAGCCACATAGTATCGGCCTCTTACTTTGCTACGACCTTGACCTTCGCGTTGGGCTTGGCGAAGGTTTGACCGGTGACAATGACAGGTTCGTTGCCGGTAAGTCCCGTGAGGACTTCGATGCGACCGTTCTGGGCTTCTCCCGTCTGGATGGGTATTCGCTTCGCGATCGAATCCTGAGCGGCCAGCACGTACGCGCCGTCTTTATCGCGCAGCACCGATTCCGCCGGCACGGTGATCGCCTGTGGATGTTCGCCCAGCACGAGTGTGACGTGTGCGAATGCACCGGGCTTAATGGTCTGATCGCGATTCGGAATGAGAATTTCGACCGGCATGGTCCGCGTCGTCAGGTTGATCGCTTGCGCCGATCGCGAGATGTACCCCGTGAACTCGCGCCCCGGCAAGGCATCGAACGTAATGATGGCGCGCTTCGCCTCACCAATTCTTGGAATATCTCGGTCGAGGACATTGACGTATACTTTCACCGTATCAATGTCCATGATGGTAAGGATCGTCGTGTTGCTGCTGCCGGCAATCGGATTGGAGGAGACGATGGCACCGGGATCGAGCCAGCGCTTCGTCACATATCCCGGGAATGGCGCGGTGATCTTCGAAAAACTTAGCTGAATCTTTGCCGACTCATATGCCGCTTCTGCCAAGCGGAGCGCGGCTGTTGCATTATCAAGGTCTTGTTGCGACGCCAGGTTCTTTTGCACCAGATCGCGTGCGCGCGCTTCCGTAGCGCGAGCATTATAGAACGTTGCAGCCGCCTGGAGTTCGGATTGGTGTGCCGCAGCGGTATCGATCAGCGCGATGAGTTGTCCGCGCCGCACGGTCTTGCCCATGTCGGTATAGACGGCTTCGAGCATTCCCGACACGCGGCTGAACACATTTGCCTGGAGGATCGGGATGACATCGCCATCGTACTCAATTTTGTAAACAATATCTTGCCGGATGGGCTGCGCCACGCGGACAAGCGGCGTCGGCTGCTTTTTCGGTACCGGCGGCGCCGAGGCAGCGATGATGCGATAGACAATAAAGACGACCACGAGGGCCGCCAGCGCGAGGAGGATGTACTTGAGAGTTCGGTTCACTCGGTCTAATTGTGTTCGTTCGGGAAGAACTTGCTTCGCGATGGCCGCGTGTGAGGCGACCCGCATTTGACGGAAAGCATTGCAACACCGGCGGCGGGGTAAATCGCGCCCGTTGGATGAGGCGAAGCGGGTAAAAGTATAATAATAGAGTCTGCCCCGGATAAAAAAGCCACGGAGCAGAATTTCTCCCGCCGTGGCCTTATACATCGCGCGCGTAACACTCTGGTTGTAGTACCAATAAGGTGCGAATCTTATTTCGGTCAAAGCACGCCGCGATTACTCTTGGCCTGCTCTACATAGAGACGGAAATGAAGACTCCGAGTCTATCAAAATGAGTGCCCCACGCGATCATTCGCATAATGTAACAGCAGAATTCGCGCCGAGTTCTCTGCTTTGAGCGAAGAATTCGTTTTTATCCCAAATAATAACATTCCGGAAATGGAACAATCAATCACGGAGGTGTTTTAGAGAACGTATGCCAATAATCAGAAACCAGAAGCGAGGCCGGCAGGCCGTCGCTAAGAACTCCGAAGCGCGCGAAGCAAAGTCGCCCCGACCGACGGTGCAGCCGTTGCACCGGTGAAGTCCATGACTGCGAGTGCGATGCGTAGACTGCCCCCATCCTAGCGATCCAGGCTGTTGCGCGCCGCGGCAAAGAAAGCAGTGAAAGACTACGAGCCGGGAGCCGCGCTACTCCTTGAAGGCGCTCGGGATGCCGAGCCTTATTATTCGTCCTGCCGATCTGCTCACTGAGTACCGCACCGACCCGGAAGAGGATTGGGACGGGCCGAGGATCGAACGGCTGAGGGAATTAATAACGATGGATTCGCTTCAAGGAACCGCACTACAGGCCTCAATGTACTTCAGGTCTTAATGTTTTATCAAATCATCAAACAAAATAGGAGGTAACAATGAAATGTTCAAAATGCGGTAATGAGGCCAAAGAATGGAAGTGTGCGATTTGCGGCGCAGAAACCAAATCTCATGACCCCAATCATAAGCATGGCGATCCGGCATCGGATAGGCATTGCATGCCAAAGTGTGTCGGCTGTGGAAAAGCAGAAGTACAGTGTACGTGCTAAGAATCTAAAAAACGGGAGCAATAACTCCCGTTTTCTTTTACTTACTGTTTTATTCAACAATTGAGCGAGCTGATGACCGAAATGACAATTGATCGCTCCTCCGCCGCACGAAGCGCAGGATTTCTCTGACCGCCGATCTCCTCAACGATTTTCGCACCGACCCGGAAAATGATTGGGACGGGCCGAGGATCGAACGGCTGACGGAATTGCTGATGATCGATTCCCTCCGTTGAACCCCTCCGTAATGATTGATTGTTGAGCACCCCGATGCCCCAATTCCAAATCGACCGCTCGCTTCTCTACCGCGCAAAGCGCCAGGGCTTCTCCGACCGTCAGATCGCCGAGATTTTTGGCGTGGGCGAGAGCGATGTGCGCGCCAGGAGGCTCGAACTCGGCCTTGTGCCCGTCTTTAAGACCGTCGATACTTGCGCCGCCGAGTTTGCGGCCGAGACGCCCTACCACTACTCGACCTATGAGGAGGAGAACGAGTCGCGGCGCTCGGACAAGAAGAAAGTCGTCATCTTAGGCGGCGGACCGAACCGGATTGGGCAGGGGATCGAGTTCGACTATTGCTGTGTCCATGCCGCGCTCGCGCTCGAAGAAGAGGGCTTCGAGACGATCATGATCAACTGTAATCCCGAGACCGTCTCGACCGATTACGATACCTGCGACAAGCTTTACTTCGAGCCGCTGACATTCGAAGACGTGATGAACGTCCTCGATTTTGAAAAGCCCGATGGCGTGATCGTTACCTTCGGTGGACAAACACCGCTGAAGCTCGCGAAGCAACTCGAAGCCGCCGGCGTGCCAATCCTTGGCACCTCACCCGACATGATCGATGTCGCCGAGGACCGCAAGCGGTTCGGCGAATTGATCGACCGTCTGAAGATCAAGTGTCCCCCTTATGGCACGGCATTCGAGACTGATGAAGCGATTCGCGTTGCGGAGCGCGTTGGTTATCCGGTACTCGTGCGTCCAAGCTACGTACTCGGCGGCCGGGCGATGGAGATTTGCTACCGCTCAGATGCCATCGCCGAATACATGGTGAACGCGCGAGGCGTGAGTCCGAGTCATCCGATCCTCATCGATCGGTTTTTGGAAGATGCCTACGAGTTCGATGTCGATGCCGTGCGCGATCAGGAGGGCACGGTCGTGATCGGTGGCATCATGCAGCACATCGAGGAAGCCGGTATCCATTCGGGCGATTCTTCGAGCGTCATTCCGCCCTACTATATCTCAGAGAAGAATTACGCGCAGATCGTGGACTACACCCGGAGGCTTGCCACGGCGCTGGAGGTGGTAGGACTAATCAATGTGCAGTATGCTCTAAAGGACGACACGGTTTATGTTCTCGAAGTGAATCCTCGCGCCAGCCGGACGGTGCCGTTCGTCTCCAAGGCAACGGGCCGGCCGCTTGCAAAGATTGCCGCCCGTGTGATGATCGGCCGCACGCTGAAAGAGCTTGGTGTCCGCGATTTTGAAAAGAATACGCCGTTCGTCGCAATCAAGGAGTCGGTCTTCCCATTCGACAAATTCCCACGCGTAAAAATGTTTCTCGGACCCGAGATGCGCTCGACCGGCGAAGTGATGGGCGTGGGCGCGGACTTCGGCGAAGCAATTCTGAAATCTCACATCGGCGCGAACATGCGGCTGCCGACGGAAGGGACGCTGTTCGTTTCTTTGCGCGATCTCGATAAGCGCGAGAAGTCGGCAGGAGTGATTCGAGGCTTTTCGGATCTCGGCTTCCGCATTCTTGCGACGGAAGGCACGGCGTCATTCCTGTGTGAGCACGCGATTCCGGCTGAGACGATCCGCAAGGTGAGCGAGGGGCGTCCGAACATTGTGGATGCCATCAAGAACCACGAGGTGCAGGTTGTCATCAACACTCCAAGCGGCGAAATTTCGCGTATCGCGGAGTATCAGATCGGCTGGGCGGCGATCGAACACAAAGTGCCGTTTATCACGACGCTCTCGGCGGCTGCGAGTGTCGTTTCGGCGATCAGCTCGCTGCGCAAAGGCGAGCGCAAGGTGCGGAGCGTGCAGGAGTTGCATGCCATCCTTGCCGGATAGTCACGTAGCTGGTGGGAGAGGTGTTGGCGCGAGGGCAGTCCGGGGTGCCGCGCTGCTGACGGGTGCGACATATATCTCGATCCTTCTCGGTATCGCCGCGCGGAAGGCGCTCGCACTGTTGCTCACGCCGGAGCAAGTCGGAGTCTATCAGGCTGCGCTCAGTTTTGTCGATCTCGTCATCAGCTTTGCGGCGTTCTCGTTCACGAGCGCGATCATCAATGTCCGCGAAAATCTCGTCACGGAGCCATTGCCCAATCTCAAGGAGAATATCTTCATCCTGACGGTCTCGGTCAACGGGTTCTTCGCGCTGCTTGCGATGGCGCTCGGGTTGTTCTCGCTCTCGAAAGTCCACGGCACCATCTTAGCCGCGCTGGTTGGAATGTATGCCGTCCAGCGGTTTGTCTCGGCGCTCGATACATTCTACACGCAGATACTGGAGCGCGAATTATCGTATTCGAAAGTATCTCGCGTCACGCTGATTGTCAACATCCTGCTTCATGGTTCGTCAGTGGCATTTGCGCTGGCGGGCGGTGGTGTATGGGCCATTCCATTGGCTACAGTGCTCTCCACGATACTCGGCTATGTATTAGATAGATTCTATGTCATCCATTCAGGATTAATCGCGCTGAAGCCGCACCCATGGAAATACTACGACGCTGGCACGGCGCGGTGGCTCTGGCGATTTGGGACGAAGGTGCTCTTCAATAGAGTCTTCGAAAGCTGGCTGTTCAGAATCGACAATCTGCTGGTAGCCTATCTGTTTGGCTCGTTCTTTCTGGGATACTATGCACAAGCCTTCACGATTGCAATGCTCCCGGCCACGGCGGTCGCGCCGATTGTCGCGCGCGTCTCGATCGCGACGTATGCGGAAGTGCAGCACGACCGCGCGATGCTCGAGCGCGCGTTTGCGATCACGAATTTCTTTCTCGTGCGGCTGCTCGTGCCCGCGGCGATCTTTGTCGCGCTCGAAAGCAAGGACTTGGTCCGCGTATTCCTATCCTCCAATTGGGGCGGCGTGGCTGCGCCGCTTTCAGCACTGGCCGGGCTCGTGCTTACTGTTCCTCTCTTTGAGAATGCAAAGATGATCTTGGGCGCGACGCTCAAGCTGACACAGATTTCGATTATCCGCGGCTTGCAGCTCTTGCTACTCGTCATTCTCATTGCCGCGTTCCAGTTCGGCGGTATCGTCTATATTGCGTTAGCAGTGTCGCTGGTGAATGTTCTTGGTTATGCCGCGATGCTCGTTTACATTAAGCACATTGTCAGCCCGCGCTGGCGGGAGAACTTTCAGTTGCCACTCATTATCGGCATCGTCGTGGCGCTCATCGTTTGGTTGGTGGTCGAACCGGCACTTGCATCAGCGCTGCCCGCCGCTATCGGACTCGAAGTGCCTATCGCGCGATTGGCTATTTTCGCTTTGGTCATTTTCGTCCCTTGTGTGTTTTTGGAGTATGCTGTGCGGCCAACTCTGTTCAAAGCCCACCTATCCGAAGTTGCCACGAAACTCCGCCGCACATGAGCACCCGCCTCTCGGATTACGATTACCCACTGCCGGAGCAGCTCATCGCGCTTTATCCGCCCGCGCGACGGGGAGATTCGAGATTGCTCGTCGTCCATTGCGCCACGCACACATGGGAAGACCGGATGTTCAGCGACATCATTGATTATCTCGATCCCGGCGATGTGCTGGTGTTGAACAAGACGAAAGTTATCCCGGCGCGATTGATTGGACGGCGCACCTCAACTGGCGCGGAGATCGAATTGCTGTTGCTCCAGAGATTTGAGGGACAGGAGGAGCGATGGAAAGCGCTTGCGCGTCCGGGGAAAAAGGCCAAAGAGGGCGAGGAGATCTCCTTCGGCGAACTGACATGCATTGTTGAACAGGATTTAGGCGAAGGGGAGAAGATCGTCCAATTCAATTATGCCGGAGAAGCGTTTTGGCGGATGCTCGACGCGACCGGACAAATGCCGCTGCCGCCATACCTCCACCGTGCCGCCGAAGCATCCGACAAAGATCGTTACCAGACTGTCTTCGCAGAGGTCCCCGGCGCGGTGGCTGCGCCGACAGCGGGACTTCACTTCACGCCCGAGTTACTCGCGGCCATCGAATCGAAGGGTGTCAGACGCGCGCACGTCACGCTACACACTGGACTCGGCACGTTTCGTCCGGTGCAGTCGGAAGACATCACGCAGCACCGGATGCACGAAGAGTATTACGAGCTGGACGAAGCGGATGCGGCGATCATTAATGCTGCGAAGCGCAGTGGCGGAAGAGTCGTTGCAGTTGGCACGACGACCGTGCGCACGCTCGAAACAGTTGCTTCGGGAGCGGGTGGCGAGGACGCCACCCGCCACGCGGTTCGGGCTGGCTCGGGCATGAGCGGTATCTTTATCTATCCGCCATATCAGATGCAAGTGCCGGACGCGATCGTCACAAACTTCCACCTGCCGCGTTCGACATTACTGATGATGATCTCGGCATTCATGGGGAGAGAATTCCTTCTTGAGTGCTACCGGCACGCCATCGAAGCCGAGTATCGGTTCTTCAGCTATGGCGATGCGATGCTGATCCTGTGACCGGTCCGGTGAGCCATTAATGTGATTTCACGGAGCAGGGCGCGTCTTGCTGCGTTTGCAAATGACCTTCGCTTGTTCACACATAACAAGACCGCTCAGGTATGCGACGATTTCTTCTTCCCGCCGTTCTCGGAGTTTTTCTCTCTTCTTGCGCTTCGGCGCCGATCTATAAAAGTGGACAGCAGCGCACGCCGGTCGTGGTCGATGGACACGTATCGGAGTGGTCGCAGCCGCTCGACTACTACAACAAGGATGCGAAGATCGGCTGGTCCATCTCCAACGACAGCGCGAATATTTATTTTTGTCTCGAAGCCTACGACGAGCCGACGCAGATGAAGATCGTTCATGGCGGCATCCAGATTTGGATCGACACGGCGGGCGGCAAGGAGCAGACGATGGGTATGCTCTATCCGGTGGCGCTGGGCTATCGGCCCGAGGCACGAGATGGCAATCAAGCGCGCGGGTACGGCGCGGACTCACCGCCATCGCCCACGATGGACTTCGATCCGATCGGCACGCTCCGCAAGGAATTTCTGCG
>JADGPZ010000212.1 GCA_017882165.1 Candidatus Kapaibacterium sp. | reverse complement strand
GTGGATCGAGCGGGTCTAAGATATTACCCCGCCCGCTTCGTGATCTCTAGCATCCGCTCGAGCGCGACTTTTGCCCAGCGTTTTTCGGTGTCGGGGACGGAAATCTGGTTCTTGATGCGACCTCCCTTCAGGTTTTCGAGAATATCCAAAAGCGATTCGGGCGTGATGCGAAACATCGTCGCGCACTCGCAGGCATACGGTGCCAGCGTCGTGATAAATTGCTCCGGATGTTCCTGCTTCAGCCGATTCACGAGATGGTGCTCCGTGCCAATCGCCCACTTGCTTCCATGCGGCGCTTGCTCGACCGTCTTCATAATGTATGAAGTCGAGCCGACTTTATCCGCCTGCCGCACGACTTCGAACATGCACTCCGGGTGTACGATTACCTGGATGCCCGGATAGAGCGCTCGCATGATCGCCGGATGCGATGGCTGAAAATGCTGGTGGACCGAGCAGTGTCCGCGCCAGAGCAGAATCTTTGCGGCGCGTAGTTCGTCCGGGGTGAGGCCGCCGAGCGGCTTTGTCTGATCGTAGAGCTTGATCTCCTCCAGCGGAATCCCCATCTGGAAATACGCGGTGTTGCGGCCGAGGTGCTGATCGGGAAAGAACAGAACCTTCTCGAAGCCTTGGGCGAAAGCCCACTCGAAGACAGCTTTGTTATTCGAACTCGTCGAGACCGCGCCGCCGTGTTCGCCGCAGAATGCTTTGATCGCCGCGCTCGAATTCATGTAGGTCACGGGACAGACTTTCGATGTGTCGATCACTTCGCCGAGTTCATCCCAAGCATCGAACACTTGCTCGGGCCGCGCCATATCGCTCATCGAGCATCCGGCTTTGAGGTCCGGCAGAATTACTTTCTGATGCGGCGCGCTGAGCACGTCCGCCGTCTCTGCCATGAAGTGAACACCGCAGAAAATGATGAATTCGCGGTCGTGAAGCTGCGAGGCAAAGCGCGCAAGCTCGAACGAATCGCCTGACTTATCGGCAAACTGCACGATGTCATCGCGTTGATAATGATGTCCGAGGATGACGACCTTCTCGCGCAACTCCTGCTTGAGCTGATGGATGCGATACACGACCTCCGGCGCGGATGATTCGGCACGCAGGAAATCCTCGACCGTTCCGGCGGCCGATTCAGGTACTACCTCCAGTTGAAGGACTTCAGACATGCAGTTGTTTAGAATGGCAGCATAACGAGCGTTGCGGACAATATATTGCCCGTGCTATCCTTTACGGAGACAATCGTGCCGGGATTCGCATATTTCCCGCGTACATATCCCAATCCGATGCCGCCATGTGCGGGCGATATTGCTACGCTGGTTACTTCCCCGATTTCTTCTCCTAACGGAGTGCCCGCCAATGCTTCATCCGCTATTCGGTTACCAATAGTTGGCACGCCATCCCCGAACGTCAATCCCACCAACTGCCGCTGCACCTTGCCTTGCGCATCAAGCCTTGCAATCACTTCCTGCCCGATGTAGCAGCCTTTCGTGAAGCTGACAGCATCTTTCGCGATGGTCGTTTCGAGCGGATTGTGCTTCTCGTTGAGTTCGTTTGGCGCCAGCGGCATTCCAAGCTCGATGCGAAGCACTTCGAACAAATCCTCATCCATCACAGCACCTCCCGAAGCGAGAACGCCGGCTTCGAGTTGCTTCCAAACAATGTTTGCACTGTCGCGGCTCGTGAGAATAAACCATCCATTACCGGCGAGACTTGGACCTTTCACAAGCGTTGCGTTTGCTTCACCAACATGCAGCGCAAAAACAGCGGTGTTCGAGGCACCCTCTAAATCTTGACCTGCGTACTTACGAAGAATGGAATTCGCATTCTTCCCACAAATAAGAAATTGCGCGAGTTTGTCGGTAGCAAGTTCGAATCGCGCGTCTTCCATGATCGTGAATTTGTCGAGCCACTGGATCACGGTCTGCTCTTTGTCCTTGCTGGTAATCAGCGCCACATCGCCCATCTCGTCGCGCACGACTTTCAGTACATCGACAATTCTTCCCTTCTCGTTTGTCAGGGCTGTGAGTGCAGAGAGGCTCTTTCCGGCCTGCAACGGCAGCAGGTCATTCGTGGACATCCGGTGCAGCAGGTCGATAGCATCCTTCCCACGCGCGAAGAGCCGCCCGAACGAGCGGCTCGCGTCGAATAGTCCAACGCTTTCATGGACCTTGCGGTAGGCGATTTGGCTGATGACCATATAGGGCTAACAACACCGAGTTCGCGGAGAATCTCCCGCCAAAGTCTCACCGCCGGACTTTTACGGTTTTCGGACCATCTTCTCCAGCCGATCGACATAATCTTCGAACGCCTCATGGCCTTTGCGGGTCAGCGTGTAAGTGGTCTGCGGTTTTTTGTCCACGAATTGCTTTGTGACGGAGATGTAGCCGGCGTCATCGAGCTTCTTGAGATGGATGCTGAGATTGCCATCGGTCGCATGGACCTGCTCACGCAAGAAAGTAAATTCTGCCTCATCGACCGAGACGAGGACCGAGAGCACCGCGAGCCGGATGCGCGAGTGGATCAGGTCGTCAAGTTGCTGATAATCGAAGTCGCGCATAGTCATGCCTCCAGCACATCGCGCGATTGCTCCGCACGGTACTTGCGGTTCAGGACGATGCCAGGGACAACTTGGAACAGTACCATCATCAGCGCATAGAGCCCGAGCACATGGATCGACTGCCAGAAGAACATGACGATCGAAGCGGCCCACCACGCAAAGCCAATGTTGCGCAGCCATTTGAGGTCGTTCACAATGCCGCTGAGGAAATACGCGATGCCGAGGATCGCCGACACGATGAAGCAGACTAAAAGCGGAGCAAGGAGCGAGAGCCAGTTGCGGTCGACGGTTGAGTTGGCCATGAAGACTACGATCACGAGTCCGATCGTCCCGCCGCACGCGCCCCAGATGGCGCCCTGGATGCGGTCGATGATGCTTTTGACGCGTGTCTCCGCTTTCTTCTTCTTTCGGATGTAGTAAAAGATGTTGACATAACCGATGAGCACGAGACCGATCCAGATGTACCCCGTATAGAAGTCATGGTCGGCAAGGGCGGAGATATAGGTGATGGTCATGCCGATGGCGACAAGCGCTCCCCAAAGGATGTAGGGTTTGCCGTCCTCGGCGAAGGCCCGGCGGCTATCGGCCATGATCTTGCGGATGTATGCCAGCTCCTGGTCCGGGGTCAGTTCAGTTTGAAGATCCGAGGTCTGTTCCATGGTCTAACGAGGTTGTTGATTAGGGCACTTTGTCCTACAAAGTACTCTAACTCAGACCACAGAAACCAAGTTCCCCGGCGGATGTCGTTTCGTGACCCCGAGAATCCTGAGACCATGACAGACTAAAGATGTATGTCCACCCTCAGAATCACATTCCTCGGCTCCTCCCAGCTTGCGGCGCTGGCATAGACTCCTTTGAGGAGGTGCTCGTTATCGAGCACGTTACCGACGAAGAGCGATGGCGCGATCGTGGCGCCACCCGTCAAATGGAAGGTGTAACCCGCCGAAAGATTGATAATCCAGGACGGCGTGGTGTGCGCGAATTGATTGAAGTCCGTCAGACCGGTCGCAAACGGCAACCCGCTCGGATTTCCGTTCGTCAGGCCAGAACCATAAATGGCTGTCGCGTTGGCGAACCAGTCCTCGGGCTGATAGTTGATCGAGGCCACGACCGAAAGCCGCTGATCGTGATCGAGATCGGTGGCCGGGCCTGCGTCATTGATCGGAAGAAAACCACCGGTGATGGCGCCGGACCCATACGCGTGAATGATCGACGAATTGAGAAAGCCGGAGAATGGAGTCATCGGCGAGCTATAGGATAGGCCCAGTTCGACACCCGACGTATGAATATCGGCGATGTTGACCGGGGTCTTTACCGCGCTCGATCCAACGGTCTGATCGTCGACTCCGGGGCTTGCGTCCTTTTTGAAAAGCGCGAATTTGGAGTGCAGCCCGAAATCGAAGGTATGAGTATAGACTGCTTCGTAGAAGTTGTCACGCTCCGCGACAGTCGGCACGGCCGTCGAGCCAGCCACGCCATTTTCCGCCAGGACTCGGAGCGCCTCCAGATTGTTCGGCATGAAGAGCTTCCCGAAGTAGAGATAGGCGGTATTGTTTTCGTCGATTAGGAAATTCCACCGAATGCGTGGGCTGATTTGTTTTTCCGTGGTGTCCGGCGTCACATGTTGATCGTAT
>JADGPZ010000027.1 GCA_017882165.1 Candidatus Kapaibacterium sp. | reverse complement strand
ACACTGTGTTTGATAACGATACGCTCGTAGTGGCGGCGCGAATAATCACGCCGCTCGACGGCAAGTCGGTATTATTGGTTAAGAGCGGTAGTCGGCACGTCTGTTCTTCTTTCCGCGAAGCCTTGAAGCAGATTAACGAGGAATTATGGGACTTTGATCTACCTGATGTAGTGTTAGAGGCAGTACATGGCACGGAATAATTGGACGCGTGAAGAGCACCTGATTGCGTTCAATCTGTATTGCAAAATTCCGTTCGGCAAAATAGGTGAAAAACATCCCGCCATCCGGGCCGTCGCGGAGTATTTGGGTCGATCACCAGCTGCGGTTGCGATGAAGCTGGTGAATTTTGCCAGTCACGATCCGACACATCAGTCAAGAGGCGTAACCGGCTTGAAACACGGTAGCAAAGAGGAGATAGAAATTTGGGAGGAGTTCAATCGAAATCCAAATGCCTTTGCGGTGGCAAGCGAGACAGAGATCGAGAAGGTGGCTCCCATAATTGAAGAACGGCTGCCGTCATTGCCACTCGGACCTACGGAAGGAACGAGGACCAGCACCTTCAGGCTCGTTCAGACTTTCTTTCGTGATTCCGTGCTCGCAAGCTATAATTATTCGTGTTCCTTCTGTGAGCTATCACTCCGTCAGATGCTCACGGCAAGTCACATTATTCCTTGGAAGGACAATATTGAGCGAAGGGCTGATCCTCGAAACGGATTTTGCCTCTGCGCATTTCACGATCGCGCTTTCGATCGGGGAATACTAGCGGTTAGTGAGGATCTACACATTCTTGTGAGCCCGCAGTTTGAGCTTCAAGAATCAAATGAGATGAGTCGAGTGGCGTTGTCCTCACTCGCAGGGCGCCATATTCTTGAAGCGGTGCAATTCAGAGCAGATCCAGTGGCTCTCGAATATCATAGGTTGACGGTTTTCAAAAAATAGTCACGACAGAAGAACCAATTTTCAATCTCATCAAATGGCACAAAAGGTAAACCTCGACGCACTAATCCCTCGCGAAGATTTTGAGGTTCGGGAAGATGCTGGCAGTCAACAGAAAACCGCGACGCTTCAGATTCGAGATCTAGAGCACGATGCATTCTTCTACCTCGCACTTCGGAAACCAGATTTTCAGCGGGAGACAAACGAGTGGAGTGAGGGCAAGATTGCAGACCTAATAGGAAGCTTTCTCGATGGCGACTTGATACCAGCGGTAATCCTGTGGGATGCAGGTAAGTACGTGTTTGTGGTCGATGGCGCTCATCGGCTAAGTGCATTGATCTCTTGGGTACAAGACGATTTTGGAGATGGCTCAATCTCAAGAAGTTTTTTCGATCAGCAGGTGCCTGAGGAGCAGCTAAACATCGCCGATAAGACGAGGTCTGCTATTAAGAATAAAATTGGCTCCTATAAGGACTACAAACTTGCTGCGGCCAACCCCGACAAGTTTCCAGAATACGCCAATCGAGCTAAGCGATTGGCGTCGCTTGCCGTGCAGTTGCAATGGGTTGTCGGTAGCGCGGATAAGGCCGAACAATCCTTCTTCAAGATCAACCAATCGGCGGCCCCGATAAACAAGACTGAAATCACACTCCTAAAGTCAAGGAAAAAGCCGAGCGCGCTTGCAGCCAGAGCCGTGATGCGTTCTGGGACGGGCCACAAATACTGGTCAGAGTTCGCGCCAGAATCAAAGAAAGCAATTGAGGAGATCGCGAAGGCTATTAACACCAGCTTGTTCGTACCAGCGCTGGAGGTTCCTATTAAAACTCTGGATATCCCAATCGCAGGGAGACGGTACTCAGCTCAATCGTTACCCCTAATTTATGACTTCGTAAATGTGGTGAATCAACCGACGGACGAGAAGGTGGATTCAGATGGCGCGCAAACTCTTGAGTACCTGAAAACATGCAAATCGATTGTTGACAGAATTATTGGCAAGAATCCTGCCTCTCTGGGCCTGCACCCAGCAGTATATTTCTATAGCACGAACAACGGGAGATTCCAGCCAACTTCCTTCCTTGCAGTGATCGCTTTGATCAAAGAGTTTGAGCAACTCGATCTATTCCGAAAGTTCACCGAAGTTAGGTCGATGTTTGAGGATTTGGTGCTTTCCATCGGCGATCTTTCAAACCAGGTAACATTGAAGCACGGTAGCGGCACGAAAGGGTATGTTCAACTAAAAGACTTGTACCTTGAGATCATCAATCGTCTTGCAAGCGGAGATGCTCCTGCGGAGATTAGGAAGAAACTCGGCGTAGAACCCGCATACTCATATCTCCGATTCGAAGCAAGGAGTGGTGCTGACGAGACCGGTGTTAATTTCTCACCATCGACAAAGTCTGCTGCATTCCTCCGTGATGCACTTCAGCAAGCCCTCAAGTGCAAAATCTGCAACGGTCTCATTCATGTGAATTCCATAACATTCGACCACATCCATAGAAAGCAAGATGGTGGCAAAGGAAATGTGGATAACGCACAATTAGCGCATCCATACTGCAACACCACATTCAAGAACTGAGGATTTCAAATGATGGTACCCACTCCGCAGAAGCTCGAATTGCCAGTGAAGGCAACGCCATCCATCGATACTTACTGAGATTGGGGACACTCTTGATCTTGTGTTTCCGAGTCGGCGCAGTGTGATCTTCGTTCATGGGTGCTACTGGCATCTGCACGATTGCAAGTTCGGGCGAGTAAAGCCAGCGACGAACGCAGCGTTCTGGTCGGCCAAGCGCGAAGGCAACAAACTCAGAGATCAAAGAAACGAGAAGGCTCTTCAGGCGGAAGGCTGGAAGGTTCTGATCATCTGGGAATGTGAAACGAAGGACATAAAGAAGGTCGAGAAGCGTGTCAGGCGTTTCCTCGGGTAAGCCGCCCGCTGGGACTGAGATGGTGCCGCCCCGCTGTGGTTGGGAAAGCTGGTTTGCCGCGCGTGCAGAAATCTCAGGGAACTTTCGATTTTCGGGAACGCGGTTTTTGGCGTTCATGAAATGACAATTCAAAAGAGAGAAATTAAAGAAATTCGGCATTTCTTTCTGACGGAAGAGGCTTCTGTCTAAGTGAATGAGAATTATGAATTTTTGACTCAAATACGAAAATGAGATTTATCGGCTGTCGATCGAGCGATTCTTCGCTTCGCTCAGAATGACGGTTTTTGGAAGAGGATGTCGATGGAATCGGGGTGGATGAGTTAGATCGAATTATCTGGCGCGAGCGGCGTTTAACGTAGCAGTTAAAAAAGAAAGGTTACTACTGTGCGTTACCGTTGGCGCCTGCCGGACTCCCCGAGGAGCGAGGAGGTCCTCGAACAAACGCGTGAACTCAGTCGATCGATAAATGTACCGGAAAGCATTGCAAGCATCCTCGTAGCGCGTGGCGTGCGGACCTTCGAAGAGGCGCGGGAGTATTTCCGTCCTTCGCTCGAGCGTCTGCACGATCCATTCCTGATGTCTGATATGGCGCGGGCCGTGGCCCGCATCGAGCAGGCCGTTCAGGAAGGCGAGCGGATCACCATTTATGGTGATTACGATGTCGATGGTACGACGAGCACGGCAATGCTGATGCTCTTTTTCGAGTCGATCGATGCTCACGTGTCGTATCATACACCCGACCGGTTTACCGAAGGCTACGGGCTTTCGATTGCGGGACTCGACCGTTGCTTCAGCGCGCCGGACACGGCGCCGAGCCTCATCATCACGATCGACTGCGGCATCACGTCGATCGATGCGGTGGCGTATGCCGGCACGTGCGGCGCGGACGTCATCATCTGCGATCATCACGAGCCGGTGCGAAATGGCGGTGAGGCGCAGCTTCCCGCGGCCTACGCGATCCTGAATCCGATCAAGGGTTCGTGTGAGTATCCGTATAAGCATTTGTGCGGCTGCGGCGTCGGGTTCAAGCTGATACAGGCGCTGTCGAAGGCGTTCGGTCTGGGCGATGAAACGTGGGCGAAGTACCTCGATTTCGTCGCGATGGCCAGCTCGGCGGACATCGTTTCGCTGCAAGGCGAGAACCGGATTCTGACGTCGTTCGGACTTCAGGAGATCAACGAGCGTCCACGACCGGGTATTCGAGCGTTGATCCAGGCGGCGCAGATCAAGCCGGGAAAGCTCGGGACGAGTCAGATCGTCTTCGGACTTGCGCCGCGCATCAATGCCGCCGGACGCTTGGGCGATGGCGGCCGCGCGGTGAAGCTGCTGATGTCGCGCACTGATGACGAAGCGCATCACTACGCGACCGAGCTGGAGTTCGAGAATTCGAATCGGCGCCGCATCGATGAAGAAGCGTTCTTCGAAGCGTGTCACGTCGTTGATGGGATGCTGAATCGGACGAGCGATAAGATCATCGTGCTGCACAACTCGACGTGGCATGCCGGCGTGATCGGGATTGTGGCGTCGCGGTTGGTCGAGCGGTATCATCTGCCCGTCGTGCTGCTGACGACGATCGATGGGATGGCAAAGGGAAGTGCGCGGTCGATTCCGGGATTCGATATCCACTCTGCGATCAAGCGGTGTGAGGACAAAGTGGTGACGTTCGGTGGTCACAAGTATGCGGCCGGTGTCTCGATTGCCGTTGATCGGGTGGCGGAGTTTCGGACGGCGATCAACATCGTGGCGACCGAACTCATCACGGCAGAGATGCTGGAGCCGGAGATTCGCGTGGATGCGATGATCGATCTTGGCGATCTGAATCCGAAGTACTTCGCGATCATCCGGCAGTTTCAGCCGTATGGTCCGAACAACATGCGGCCGGCGTTTTATGCGAAGAACGTTGAGGTTTCTGGATATCCAAGGATCGTCGGCAAGACGACGCCGCATTTGAAGTTTCAGGTGCGCCCCAGCACGCCAGCGGGATATGATCCTGCAAAGGCCGGTCTTGCACCGAACCTGATTCCCTTCACGCGTGGCAGCGCATCGCTCGAAGCGATGGGTTTTGGTTTAGGCGAGCGGCTCCGCGAACTTCTCGGAGCAGATGGCCGCGGACGGAAGGATCTTGAAATGATCTTCTATCTTGAAGAGAACGAATACATGGGCAAAGTGACACCGCAGTTGGTGGTGAAGGATTTTCGGTAATGAAGGGCCTTCTGCCGACTATCCCTTCTATTTGAGTGCTTTATGGCGCGATCGCGCCAGTTCGGGCGACGCTTCGCGCGTCGAGCTTCGTTTCCCAGAATTGGCGATACGGCTCGAGCCAATCGGCGACTTCGTTCAACTTCTCTATCTTGGCTTCGCAGTATCGCTCTCGGCCCTTCTGTTCGATCTGAATCAGCCCGCACTCACTCAGAATTTTCACGTGCTTCGAGACAGCCGGGCGGCTCACGTTGAAGTGCTCAGCGATGCCGTTCACGGTCAACGTTTGTGCCGCCAGCATCGCTAAGATCGCTCGTCGTGTCGGATCGGCTATGGCCTGAAAAACATCCCGTCGCATGACCCTATAACCCAATACGCAACCGTTCGGTTTTCTAAGATTTTTGAATTTAAAGTGTAACCCTCGGGGGCCTTCGAGGTTCTTCTAAGGGTAACCTTCACGTTCAAGAACACATTATGAAATGGCCGTTGTCTCTCGTTGTTCTCATTTTTGGTGGATGTCAGTTTTTGGCTATCGCTCCGGAGTTGCCGAGCGAAGGGCGGGCCGTAGTCCCGCAGGCCGGAAGCATATACGTCTACAGCTATTCCGGTCTGGACCCCGCAGGCGACACCATTGCACTCAGCGAGACCGTAACGATCTCACCATTTGGCCAGGGCTTCGTCGCAAGTCGAACGTCGGACGCCAGGGCTGGATTTTCCACAGCGAGAATGGACACATTCGCTGTTCGGTCGGATGGCGATCTCATGTTCTACTGCGGATGCGATGCTATTTTTCCGGTCCAGACGCGCAGCACCTATGCCATTACGACGACTGGCCCTGCGATGCGAGATGGGGTTGAGTACAACGAGGTGTCTTCGAACAGCTTCACGTATTTGGGCACCGACACTGTACACGTTGGAGAATCGAAGTACTTCTGTTCGAAGATCGGCCGTCTGATGAGCGTAAAGCCCATGAATCCAACACCGGGCATCTCCGCGTATAGCGCGGCCATCACGTATTGGTATTCATCAAAGCTTGGATACTTCGTCGCGGAGAAGAGCGAGTCGGGCGATGTTAAGAGCAGGAATTACACGCGGCTACTGGTGTCGTATCGGTTAGGAAAGTAAGTTAGGCGGAATTGGCAAGGGCATTCGATCAAAAGTGCGGGGAAGAAAAAACGGATTTAGTAACGCAGGACAGCTTCGTGTGTTATATTGCAAGCGTTAAATCGAGCGTTTATGATACGTTCTCATCCTTTCGTTAGTGTTTGTTGTGGTCTGCTGGCGTTGCTGGCGACCGGAGGGTGCCAGTCCAGCCAGGATACACAGGCGGCGGGTACGCTCCGGGGGACTGTCCATCTTTTTGATATCGCGAATGACACTGTCCACCATGCTGTGGCCGTCTGGATTCCGGCGCTCGGCATCTCAACCGTGAGCGACACATTCGGTCATTGGTCTCTGGCGAACGTGCCGTTCGGAACGCATGATGTATACGAGACATCAGCAGGATATGATACGCTCATCGATTTTGGCGAGATAGCGAGTGGAGATACATCGTATGTGAGAACAGGCTTAATTGGTCCGGTGTCCATGAATCAGGTACATATTACAGGGGTTAGCTGGCCAGCCATTTCGAGTTACCTCTGGCCACTTACGATTTCTGGAACCGTTAATCCTGGAAGCCTTCTGACGGCGGGCAATGTCGTTTGCTTCGTCGATACTGCACTCGGGGTACCGGCGAAAGGACCACACTTCATCAATCCATTCTCGGGGGGAAGCGCAGACACCATTTGGGGAGCAACAGCATTCTACCTTATGCTCGATAGCCAAAAACTCCGTCATGGGATGAAGTTGTTTATTACGACCTGTGCAGGTAGTCGCATGTCGATGATCTACGACTCAACCGGGTATGGCACGCCCGGTATGACGTTCAATACACACACCGGCCAGATGCAGGTCGTCTCCGCGAGTCCTCTATCCCAACCGTATGAAACAATATTCCCTTGATATGTTCCAAGCGAAGATAGGCGGTTGCTCACAAGCGTTCTTATGGTTGCTGGCGGGATCGATACTTGCTGCAGCCTGCTCAAGCACAACTGGAACCAACGCCCCCGATGAGCGCGGGACGCTTGAGGGATATGTACGTCTGGTGGACACCACAGGGGTTGGCACTTCTTCCAACGATGTCACCATCTCCATCCCATTGCTGGGAGTCACAACTCGAACCGACTCAGTGGGGCAGTGGACGATGAGTGGGGTGCCGATCGGAACTTATGAAATCGAAGCGACCAAGCAAGCATACGGCAGAATGAAGTGGTTCAACGTGCCCGTCACGGGTCCCGGAACATATTACCTTCAAACGGTCACGATGTTTCCTGTACCCGCGTGGCATTTGAGTCTCGACTCTATCCAACCCACGGCGGATGGCGGTGTGCAGTTGTTCGGTATGATCTCTGAAGCGAAAAGCTGGAGCTATATATGGCTCAGTATCGACGCTGACTCCAACACCTTGCCAAACTCTGCACACCTGATACAAGACGGGCCGAGCTACAATTTTCAAGGGACGGGCCCTCACTGGCGGTTTAGTGCATCAGGTTCTCTGTTCAAGGGCCTGCTCTCGGGTAGGAAAGTATTCTTGAGCGTCTTTGGAAACAGGGGCGAACAAGACTTCTTCGATCCGGGCATCGGTCAATCGTTGCCGGTCAGTCCCTCTCAGAAATCGAACAGTATTTCTTTTATCATTCCGTGACATGACCAGAAGTTCAACATTGAGGGCTGTCCTTCCCCTGCTGTTATGTGTTACTGCATGCAGTTCGTCAAGCGATACGTCTCCAACGGTCAGCTATCGAGGCGATTTAAGAGGGCGAATCCAGATTTCTGCGAATGGCTTCGTAGCTATGCAATCTCAAAACATCTTGGTCGTTCTCGACAATGGGTTTGCAAGTACGATGACGGATTCGGATGGTAATTGGTCTCTTCCCAGCGTTCCGATTGGGACACACGTGATCACCGTGTCCAAAGATGGATTCGGAATGACGCAGTTTTACAACGTACAGGTTGTTCCGAACGGATTGACATGGGTTCCGCTTCCCTCTCGGAGTCCCTCCTTCTTGATGCCGTCACCGACTGGTGGGGTCACCATCGATTCTGTACGCATTGACTCAACCGTTGGATCGGGAAACGACATCCTGTGGACCTATTTTACGTTTGATTCCATCAGTACTTTCGCAGATTTTATCGACACGGCTGCTAACGTTCAACCATCGGAGCCTCATCTCTTTGCTTGGAACTACCTCATGGAGGGAAACGGGAAGGGGATCAGTAGGCATCTTTTTTCAGAGATCTCTGGCCTCGGTGTTAAGCATGGAGCGGCTCTCTATTATTCTGTTTGTAAGATGGGCTTCGGAGGCATGGGCAATGGTATTTACTATGACCCCACTCACGATCAGTATCGCATCGTCTCGCCCGGGCCGAAGTCGAACGTGGTAAAGCTTACGATGCGATGAAGATAGCCGCTCAGACATCGTCCGAAAATTCGCGTGTAACTTTTTCCTGTTTGCGAAGTTCTTCTCTTATCATGAAACACCTTTGGATTATCGCTGGCCTCCTCGTTCTTGCCCTTGCATCCTGTAAGTCTTCGAATGGGCCGGAGCCATCTGAACCCGCTGTCATGCCAGCGGTTCCGAGCGAGTACACCTACGCCGTTGTCCGGCCGGCATTTGCGGGACACAGCGAAGTTCATCTGGTCGAACGAGACTCCATCCTGTCCGCGACGAGCGACGTCTTCGGTGTGCTCCGAATCTCCGACAGTGTGGACGGGTTCTTCACAATGATCTCCATAGAGAACTATCGACTCCTTTCGAGTGGAGACCTCCGGCCGCCCACAGCCGAACCGAACTGCGATTCTACGGCATTGCCGATCGCAACCCATAAGTCCTATGATCCAACCAACGGGGGCGTTTCTACGCCAACCAAGAAGAATGGCGTGGTCGCGGACGGCTGGATCAAATGGTACACACGGTTTGACGAAATGGAGAGCGTGCAAGCCGCAGGAGAGACGTTCCGGTGCTTCAAAGTGGAAAAGCAAATCACCGTCGTTGCATCCTCGGGCGATCCGCGAATACCCTCGGACACGACCGTCATCACCCACATCTACTGGTACTCACCGAAGATCCAGTTCTTCGTGAAGGACCAACTGATTTTGAGCGACAGCCTCTCGTTTACGCGAACGCTGACGTCGTATAAATTGGGCAAGTAGTTTGGGTTAGTCGCCCGCTCGTTGCACAACTGCAAACCATGCCTTCGGCCCGCCACCGCCGGAGTAGGTATCACCATACTCAGGGCGAACGTTGTATCGTGACTCGGCAACAGATTCAACCCTCCACCCATCTCGGAAGCGGTCGTATAGCATTTGCTTCGGGATTCTTCGCGGGCCGTGCGTGCCGGGCTCGGCATCGCTGAAGCAAATGAGGAATAGCCGTCCGCCCGGCTTCAGGACGTGCGCGAGACCCGCAATGTATTGCTTGGCGTCTTCATCGCTGAAGACATGGAAGACGCCGCTATCGATGATGTTGTCGAACGCACCGTGGGCGCTAGCGTGGGCGCTGGCCTCGTCCCAATCCGAAAGCGTCAGCCCATCTTTGACGAGGAAGGTAGCGGGAATGCCGCGTTCGCGCGATTTTTCTTTTGCAATATGGATGGCCGCCTGCGCGAGGTCGATGCCAGTGACCGTGCAGCCGCGCGAGGCGAAATAGAGCGCGTTCTCACCCGTGCCACAGCCCGAGTCGAGCAGCCGTCCCTGAATCTGATTGGCCACATCGACGAAGGCCTTCTGTGGTCCCGGAATATCCCACGGCGGCTGAGGAGCCTCGGCGGAGTACGCAGTCTCGAATCGGCTAAATGGAACGGAGTCGCTCATGCTGTCAGTGACGGTTGATGGTGGAGTTTATTGGTGAGGCCCGAGGAAGGAGGTGCGGCGTTTGTCCCGCCCCCACCTCCAACTCCCGGATCAAGTCCAAAACTCTAGCAAAATCCTTGCCGAGCAGAATTGCTTGAGCCTATTGCAGCGGAATGCGCTTGCCATTCTCGGCAAGCCACATCTCGAACGACTGCAATTCCGGGTTCAGCTCACGAGAGAATGCTACGTCGCGCGTGCTGTTGCACACCTCATCGAAATCGCGGTAGAACTGGAACATGTTGCCCAGGTCATCCGCGCCGGGGAAACCAAAACTGCGATAGACTTCCGGAGTGATCTCGTTATACGAGACTTCCTCACCGAGTGTCTTCGACATTGCCTTCGCCATGTCGCCGCACGTGATCTGCTCGCCAGCGATTCCGATTCGCTTCCCGATCATGCCCGGACCCTTCTTGAAAATACCGTACGCGCATTTCCCGATGTCACCAGCGCCAATGCCGGCCATCTTCTTATTTCCCATCGGGAAGGTAATCGAGAGTTTGCCATCGGCGCCACGTTTCGGTCCCATTCCAAAATAGACCAGGTTGTCCCAGTAATACGAGGCAAGCATGAAAGTCACCGGTACGCCGGCATCCGTGAAGAAGTGATCCGATTCACCCTTGCCTTCAAAGTGCGGTACTTTGTATTTTCCATGGATCGTGGGCATGCTGTTGTCATCGAGAGGAACCCACTTTCGAACGTCTTCGAGCGTGGACCAAATGGCATGCTTCAATCCGGCATGTTTGGCTGCTTCGGCCATATTCTTCGCTTCCGATACCTCCTTCTCAGGAGAGAGATGTCCCCAGAAGAACGTAACAAAATAAGCGCCGTAGGCTCCTTTCAAAACTCGCTTCAGGCTCTCGACATCATCTATATCAGCGGCAACAACCTCCGCGCCGAGCGCGGCAAGCGCCTTCGCTTTGTCCGAATTGGGATCGCGCGTCACCGCGCGGACAGTGAACTCGCTTTTCGGATCACTCAAAATGGCGCGAGCCAGTCCGCCGCCCTGGGCGCCCGTTGCGCCGAATACGACAATAATCTTTTTCTCAGACATATTCTGCTTAGGTAACAAGTGTAAGTTAAGACGATCAAGAAATTCAATGGATGCGATTACAGCATACGTGAGTCGCATATGATTGTTGCAACGAACAAAACGGCATACTCAATTATTAGGATCGATAGTGAGAAGGTGCAGGTGATGGGTCCGGGATGGGCGGCAGGTCCTTGCGCGATGCCGCGCCCCATGCTGTGAGAAATTTGTAGAATTCTTCGTCCGCCTCTTGACATTGCACTTCGGGATTTGTATATTGCACGTGAGACTATGGGCACCTATGTTCGAAGTACAGCTCTCTTGTCTAACAGCAGTTTATTCATGAACTCCAAACAAAAAAGAGAAGTCAAAAGATTTTGCGGTGTGGTCTTTTTGGGTTGGAATCGGCCCACCGCGGCGGTTCATAAACTTTGAAAACACGAACGAGCGGTTGAAAACCGTAGCTATTAGAATGTGAATGGAACAAACAGATCTCTCGTTAGAGCGCAAAGAGCAGTATCCGAGGGATTCAGCGATTCTATTTCGTATTTTTGCACGCTCACTTTTAACCTCCGAATGAAAATCCACGAACATCAAGCGAAAGAGATTCTGAAAAAGTATGGCGTGCCGGTGCCGATCGGATACGTCGCGTACACCGTTGACGAGGCAGTCGCGGCAGCCGAGAAGCTGCCCACACAGATCGCAGTCGTCAAGGCGCAGATCCATGCGGGCGGACGCGGCAAAGGCGGCGGCGTGAAGATCGGCCGCTCCTTGGAAGACGTGCGGGTGCTCGCGCAGAGCATCCTCGGCATGACGCTCATCACACACCAGACCGGTCCCGAAGGACGGAAGGTTACACGATTGCTCATCGAGCAGGGCGTCGATATTTTGAAAGAGTATTATGCCGGCATCGTGCTCGATCGCGAGACCGGGCGAAACGTCGTGATGGTCTCGACCGAAGGCGGCATGGAGATCGAAAAAGTCGCACACGACACGCCAGAGAAGATTGTGAAAATCTTTGTCGATCCCGCGATTGGCTTCCGCGATTTCGAGGCGCGCGAACTCTCGTTCGCGCTCGGACTCAGTGGCGAGGCGTTCAAGCAATGCGTCGCATTCCTCAAGGCGCTCTATCGGGCATACGAAGATACCGATGCGTCGCTGTTCGAGATCAATCCGCTTGTCTTGACAAAGGATGCAAAGATGATGGCGCTCGACGCGAAGGTGAACTTCGATGATAACGCGCTCTTCCGTCATCCCGATTACGCTGCGCTCCGCGATCTGGCCGAAGAAGATCCGCTCGAAGTCGAAGCATCGAGATCGAATCTGAATTACATCAAGCTCGATGGCAATGTCGGCTGTATGGTCAACGGCGCCGGACTTGCGATGGCGACGATGGACATCATCAAGCTGGCTGGCGGTGAGCCGGCGAACTTCCTCGATGTTGGCGGCAGCGCGAATAAGGACACCGTTGCCGAGGGATTCCGGATTATTCTCAGCGATCCGCATGTGAAGGCGATCCTGATCAATATCTTTGGCGGCATCGTCCGCTGCGATCGCGTTGCCACGGGCGTCGTGGAAGCCTCGAAGATCGTGAAGCCCCACGTGCCGATCGTGGTGCGATTGGAAGGCACGAATGCCGAGGAAGCGGGAGTCATCCTTCAAAAGAGCGGAATGAACTTCCTCGTCGCCAAAGGCATGGCCGAAGCGGCGAAGAAGGTGACGGCGGCGTTGGCGGCGTAGGATGAGGGCTTTACTTCACACATTTGCAGCCGCCGTTTCGCTCGCGGCGGCTGTTGGCGGCGGGCTTCACGCACAGCCGTGCATTCCAATTACTCAAACCGGCCCCCATCCACTCCTGACTGCAACGCTCACGGCAGGTCAGGCGCAAGTGATTCTCATTCCAGGTGTGAGAGGCGGCATGGATACCTACAGCTCGTGTGGGAAGGATGGGGGAGCGCGCCTCAAATCGACGTTCGCCACGATACGCTTCAAGAAGGGGAAGAGCTATACAGTTTGTGTGCAAGGTACGTCCGATTGCAACATCGGGTGTACCGATCTTGAGCGAGATCCAAGCTCGACGGCAACCAAGCTGTTCTTCAAGAGCAAAGGTGCGAGCGTGACGATTCTGCTCACCGATTGCATCTATCGCGCGCCCGATGTGAAGAAGAAGCGGAAGTAGCGTTCAGAGTGGCTTGAACCGCTCGGACCCTTGCCTGCAATCGTTGCAGTAATGGATCGAGCGGCGAAGGGTCGAGCCAATTCGTTGTTCAAAAAACTCGCCTGAATGCACGTCAGGGCTTCAGCTCGAAGAAACGCGTGTTGTGGCACAAAGCTTCGAATCCATACACGTAATCTCCTACATGCACGCTGTCTCCGCGCTCCCACATGATCTGAATCATGAGCTGCTTTGGCTTGAATGATTTAACATAGTCAAACAATTTGAGGGGTGGGATAACATACCTGCGTTCATTCGGCAGGTTGCTTTCATTGTGCACCTTATAGTAATAGGACTGTCCGGACTCTTCGGTCTTCGTGGTGTCACGTTTGTAAACACAATCACCGAAGTACGCGTAATGAAACAGAACAGTATCGATACTCTTCGGTGCATGATATCTGACAACAATACTGTCCGAAAACCTAAGCGTATCCACGCTGGGAGAGAAAAATTCGATTGCAGAGTCAGGTTGGAGTGTGTGCGCGACAGATGGATATCGATCGTTACCGGTGATTCGCCATGCGAGCGGTTGCGGAAAACTCACGGGAACACGTTCGTCGAGGCCCTTGAGTCTGCAACCATTCAACGTAACTTGAATGCTTCGCGGAACATGGTATGTCCGAGCGGTGTCATCATTAAACATCCGACCGGTATCATCAAAGAACGTGGCGTGCGCTGAATACTCGTGGCTGGCGGCCATCTCAGTGCAGACAAAGATGCCGTCGTACCGTCCAGGTGGAAGCGAATTCAAAAGATGAGTATCCGATTGTACCTGAGCTCCATGCGTCGAAAGTATTGAATAGCGCTTGCAGCCTGCAAGGAATGCTGCAAGAATGGACACAACGATGAATGCACGATAACTCATCGTTACAACGGTTTAAACCGCTCGAATCCCTGCCGGCAATCATTGCAGTAATGGATCGAGCGGCAGAGGGTCGAGCCAAACATCGAGCGCATCTCTGTGTTCGCACTGCCGCAATGTGGGCAGGCGACTGACTCAATTGTCGAGAGATCGAGCAGACCATCAATCTGCACCGGCGCGCCGAGACCGAATGCCTGGAGCAGTTCGCGGCCGCGCTCCGTAACGCGATCGCTTGACCAGGATAACTCGCTCTCCATCTCGACTTCCGGATTTACAAATCCCGAGCGCGTGAGCGCCTCCTTGATGTTCGCGCGAATGTAGCTCGTCGCGGGACAGGAAACGAACGTCGGAAGCAGCCGCACGCGCACGCCATCATCGCTTACGTGCACGTTCGTGATCATGCCAAGATCGAGAACCGAGAGCGTCGGAATCTCGGGGTCCATGACGGTTCCGAGCACTTCGAAGACTTTGTCGCGTGCCTGACTTACCATATCGCAGCCGGATCTAACCGATACACTTCCGTCATCTCATCGAGGAGCGGTTGCAGGTGCTCCGTGTGATACCCGTGACGCCCGCCGTATTTCGGCTCCGAGGCCTGTGGAATCGTGAGGCCAGCCTTCTCAATAATTGGCGCGACGACTTCCAGCCAAGATTCTTGAAGCCCTTCTTCGCCTGAGAATATGCCGTTTGTCACAAGTTCTGCCTCGTAGTCGCTCGGCTCGAACATTCCGAGTGCGTATGGCCATGCTTCGTTGAGTGCGGTCTGCATTCTGGCGCGGCTCTCCTCTGTGCCTTGCCCGAGCTTGGAAACCCACAGATCGGCATGAAGTACGTGGTACTTGAGTTCGCCTTTGATCTTGCGGGCCAGTGCGGCAAGCGGCGCGAATGAGGATGCTGTCAGCAGTTCGTATCGCAACATCTCTGCGTGATCGAATAGGAAGTGCCGGATGAGGCTGAAGGCATAATCGCCAATCGGAAGCTCGGTGAATTGCGATGAGAAGAATTGCTTCTCGTTGCGGCCGAATGCAATCGCATCCGGCAGCGGCTCGTCCGCCGCGGCGGACTCGTGGAGCAGCGTGTAGTTCGCGACGGCATGGCCAATCTGGTCTTGCGCGATCGAGCTGAACGCGATGTCTTCTTCGAGTATCGGCCCAAGTCCGGTCCACTCGCTGTTGCGATGGCCGAGCACAAGCTCGTCATCGGCCAGGCGGAAGAGCAGGTCTTTGATCGCGTTGTTCATGCTTTGCTTGCCTCCTCCTCTTTTTGGTCGAAGAGATATTTGTTGATGCGCTTGCGGACCGGATAGCCGGACGCCTCGCGATAATTTTTGTCCGGCACGGTCGAGAACATGTCGTCGTCCTCATGCTGGAAGGTGTAGATGTCCGAAGAGCGGACGGCCCAGAGGTTCACCGTCTTCTTGCGCCGGCCGAATTGCTCCTTCGCGAAGACGAGCGCAAGTTCCGGATCGGGCGCGTGGACTATGCCGACGAACTCATGCGCCGCGCCGCGCTTATCCTGATGGAAGATCGCGTAGGTCTCCCAATGCTCGTTCTGCTTCAAGCCGCTCGAAGCAGGAGATGCTTCGAGATCGGCGCGGCGGATGCGGGGGTCAAGACTTTCAGTCATAGTGGTTCGATTCTATGGACGGAGTGGACCGGATGGACTATATGGACGGTCCATTCCGTCCATCCAGTCCATCGCGTCCACTGATCATTCTCACGCGTACGGCACCATCCTTTTTTGAATGGGATTCATCAGCGCCTCGCGGACCCAGCGGCCATTCTCTTCGGCGTAGCGGCGGACGGCCAGACGCTCCTTGTTGCAGAGTCCATCGCCATTGATGACGCGGAAGAACTCGTCCCAGTCGGGTTGCGTGTATTCCCACACGCCGGTCGCTTCGTCCTTGCGGAGTGCGGGGTCGGGCAGCGTCATTCCCAGCTCCCAGATCTTCGGTACATACTGCTCGATGAAGTCCTGCCGCATCTCTTCGTTGCTCGCCATCTTGACTTTCCAGCGCATCAGCTTTTCGGTGTGGACCGAGATCGTATCCGGCGGACCGAAGAAGTGCATCATCGGCGGAAACCACCAGCGGTTCAGTGCGTCTTGCAGCATCTCGCGCTGTACCGGCGTGCCGACGGCCAGCGCGACGAACGCATCATAGCCTTGCTTCAAATGAAACGATTCTTCATAGCAAATTCTTTCGAGCGCGCGGCAATACGGGCCGTAGCTGCCCTTCGCATTCGCAAGCTGATTGACGATCGCGCCGGCATCGACTAAAAAGCCGATCACGGCGATGTCAGCCCACGTCTTCGCCGGATAGTTGAAGATGTTGCTGTATTTCGATTTGCCGCTGATGAGATCGTTGATCATCGCCTCGCGCGATTTGCCAAGCGTCTCGGCGGCGGAGTAGAGCAAGTGCCCGTGCCCGACTTCGTCCTGCACTTTCGCGATGAGCGCGAGCTTGCGGCGCAGCGTTGGCGCGCGCGTAATCCACGTCCCCTCGGGCAGCGCGCCGATAATCTCCGAGTGCGCGTGTTGCTCGATCATGCGCAGCAGTTGGCGGCGATATTCGGCGGGCATCCAGTCGTCCGGCTCGATCTTTTCGCCACGCGCAATGCGTGCTTCAAACTCGGCTAACTTTTCGGGGTCCTCCTCGCGTGACGCGGCCATCTTGGCTGCGAGTTCCGAATCCGGTTCGATGTAGGCGTTTCCGTACATAGTTATCTGGTGATGATTCCTTCGATCAAGATTGTGGCGATCTCCTGCATTTCATCGGCGGTTGGTTTCCGGTAGGTCTTATAGGACTCATAGGTCCAATTGGTTGCGGAAAGCAGAGTATGTGTTGCGAGAACAGGGTCGATATTTCTGAAAATGTTCTGTTCGATCCCGGCTTCGAGGATAGTTCGGAACATCCGCTCGTAGCGGCGGCGCATGAGTTTGAAATCGTTGATGTACGGCTCGCCAATATGCCGCCACTCATGCAGGAACACGGCGGATGCATCTGCATTGGCCGTGATGACGGAGAAGTGTGCCGCCATTGCGGCCCGCAGCTTCTCCTTCGGCGCGAGCGCGCTCTGCATCACCGGCTCGATGGCGACAAAGAACGACTCCGCCATCGCGAAGCAAATCTCGCGCAGAATCTCTTCCTTCGAGCCGATATGATTGTAAAGGCTCGCCGCCTCCATGCCAACGCCGTCGGCGAGATCGCGCATGGAAGTCGCGGAGTACCCGCGCTCGCGGAAGAGCGTCTGGGCTTTCAGGCGAATCTGGTCTTTTCTGGCGACAGTCTTCACGACAATAACTAACGTTTGTTAGTTGCCAACCACAAAGTGAAGAGCACGGTTCCTACCCTCCTCCAACTCTAGATAGGGCGCGCAGAACCAGCGCCTTCGATTCTTCAAGTTCAGTCCTATTGGAAATAGTGATCTCTAAGTCGCCTGTTCCAAAATGGCCGATGCTTCTAACATCACGTCCATTTTGAGGAATCGAATCGAAATCCTCTTTTGCGGCTTTGAGATAGAGGTAGAACTTCTTGTGGTGAACTTCGAGGCACACGAAGTTCTGAGTGACCTTATATGCGACGTAAAGCTTTTTTGGAAGCTCCTCAATAGAATCAGAAAGACTCAATACGAAATCACGAAATTCGTTGACAAGTTCTTCGAGTTCGCCTTGCGCTTTTGTTGCATGCTCCTCGAAGGTATATGTCACTCCCGATTTTCTAGTGATTGCTGCCTTTCGACCCGCTTCAATCATCTTCGGATCCTTCGCGTGCTGGGTCAGCTCGCGATTAATTGTTTCTCCACCACGCTTGAAGATCTCTTCCAGAAAAAACGAGCCGTTTTCATAGAGGCGATATTCCCAAAGCTCAATATTCGCCCCCATCATCTGGACGGCATGAAGATCAAACTTTTTGTACGAAGGCGCAATACAGATGACCCGGATATCGCTCCAGTCTACCTCCGTCTTTTTACCAAGCTTCTTTTCAACGGCAACCTGGAAATCGCCACGATGGTCATCCATCCATGAGAGATAATAAAGCCCTTGATTAATGAGCTCAGATGAAGCGACTTTCTTGTACTCGATGATGACGGGGTTATTCTCTTCCGAAAGAGCCAGCGTGTCAATTCTTCCTGCATGTCTCGCTCCTGTGGGAAACTCAGTAGCGATGAATCTACAGTTGAAGACCGTAAGCAAATTTTGCTCAATAAGCCGCTGTAGCTCACGTTCAGTGGCGAATTCACCCGGAAGTATAGTGGTAAGCTTATCAGCGTGGAGATGAAAGAGAGGCATTGATGTGGTTGAGGAGGTGATTAGTTTAATTTGAATCGCTCAAGTTCCTTTTCGACCGCATCATCGCGCTTTCGACGATGGTGCCGAGCAAATCCTTGAATTCCAGCCCAGCCGCCTCGGCGCTGCGGGCGATGCCGGTGCCTTCGGAGAGATTCGGATTGGGGTTGACTTCGAGGATAAAAAGCTCGCCGTCCTTATTCATCCGCATGTCCACGCGGGCATAATCGCGGGTGCCGAGCGCCTCGGTCGCTTTCATTGCCAGTTCTTGCGCGCGCTTCGTCGTTGCGGCTGGCAAATCGGCGGGACAAGAAGGAATCGTCTTGTGATATGCCTCATGCAGCGGATCCCACTTCGCCTGATAGCTGACGATCTTGTATAGATGCTCGGGCATCCCTTCGAACGTGATCTCCGAGATAGGCAGCGCACGTCGGACAGCGCCATTGCCAAGCACGGCGACATTCAACTCGCGGCCCTCGATATACTCTTCGATCAGTGCGTCCATCTTGAAATCTTCAAGCACGAACTCCGTCCGCGCCTTGAGATCTTTGAGTGATCGAACAATGCTCGCGTTCTCGATCCCGCCCGAGCCATCTTCGCAAGCGGGTTTGACGATCAGCGGATAGTGAAGATTATGCCGGGACGTGAAATCGTCCATCTTACGAATCGTGATCGAGCGCGGCGTCGGAAGATCGCGCGAGCGAAGGATCGCCTTCGCCAGCGGCTTGTCCTGACAGAGCGCGAGCGTGATTGGCGGCGCGCCGGTATATGGCATTTCGAGCAACTCGTAAAACGATGCCACGTGCATCTCCTGCTCGGGACGGCCGTGGAAAAACTCCACCAGATTGAAGACCACATCGATCTTCCGCCGCGCGAGAAATTTGAAGAGCCGCTCGAATCGGTCCTTCACGTTATATGCCGCTACTTTGTAGCCGGCATCGACGAGGGCCTGTTCGATATTCGCGTATTCCTGCTCGGCTGGAATATCTTCGAGATCGAAATAAGGCGTGAAGCCAAGCGCCTCGGCCGTCAGATCGACCGGCGCGTCTTCAGGCGTCCGATCTTCAGCGGAAGGGGAGGACGGAATATCGTTATAGAGAAGTGCAACGACGGTCTGACGTGCCAAGGATGTAGAAGTGTTAAGTGCAGAATGCGAATCGCTAACAGTGAAATGAGAAATCACTTTGAACCGTTCGCAATTTCGCGGGAGCGTTTTTACTTCGCACACTGTAAATTGGTAATAACTTTGCCAACGGGTGACGCGATTGATTGTTTCTCGTTGCTCGTTACGCACACTCGTTACCACTGAACTCGTTTCATTCAAACGTCCATGACTCTTAAACTTCGTTCTCAACTCGCTATCAGTTTCGTTATCGCCTTGCTCGCCGTATCCGCGCATGCCCAGGAGCGAACGCTTACCGTGCTCGCCAGTGGCAGTGCCAGCGCCGTAGCCGATCGCGTTACGCTGGGCCTCAGTGTTTCAAGCGGCGACCTGACCGCGACCGGACTCTTTGTTAGACAGAACGATGTCGTTGCGCGCTTGAAAAAGGCACTCGTAGGCGCCGGCGTTGCCGCGAAGGACATCACGGAGCAGCCGTTCCACCTTACTCCGAATTATGAGTACGGTCAGAATGGCACGCGGATCATCGGGTACCGCATGGATACGCCGCTCGAAGTCGCACTCGATCGTGTCGATGACCTTGCGCGCCTGATCGACCTGGCCTCGGCGAGCGGTGCTTCACAAGTCTCTGTCGGCACTTTTTCGACGGGCGGCGGTCGCTCGCTTCATGGCGATGCGATCAAGAACGCCATCGCGAACGCGCGCAAAGAGGCCACGGGCATTGCCAAGGAAATGGGTAAGACGCTCGGCGATATCGTCTCCATCGCTGAGACCGAAGATGCCGGCAAAGGGGCACCCGCCGGACGCGGTGAAGAAGAAGAGCGTCGCGAATCCAAAGCCGCCGCGCAGCCCAACACCATGAGCGAAAAGGCAGAACTGAAAGTGGTGTTCGAGCTGAAGTAATATTCTGAACCATGATCGTCTGAACCATGATTTTATGAGATTCCATAGATTAAGAAGATTGGGATAGAACTCTATCTCTAATCCTTCGTAATCTCATAAGATCATGGTTCAGAAGATTTGCATCATACTCCTGTGGCTCACAATCCTCCAGCCACTTGCCCGAGCGTCGGATGATTCGCTCAAAGTCGTTGGACCGTTCCAACATGGTCGCCTCTCGATCTACCTGATCGAATCGCCCGCCTCGCAATCGCGTCCATATCTCACGCTCGATGCTGCGCTACATAATGGCAGCGCCATCATTCACGAAAACAACAGTCAGACACTCTGGATCGAGAACCGCTCGGATACCGATCTCTTCATTCAGTCGGCAGCGATCATCAAAGGCGGTCAACAAGACCGCATGATCGCGAGCGACATGATCGTGCCGACGCACGATACTTCGCGTGACCTTCGCGTCTACTGTGTCGAAAAGGGCCGCTCGACAAAGCGTGGCACCGAGCCGATCGAAACATTCAGCGCCGCACCGGAGATTGCACCGCTGAATCACCTTCGCCGCGTCGCACAGAATGAGTTGACCGGCAAGCTCCTCGATCCTCACATTGCTGGACTCACGGCGCCCGATCCCGAGCAAGCCAAACTGTTCGCATCGCTCCAGGCGCTGCCGGAGTTCAATCGCGTCGATGACGCTGCGCAGGAATCCATCTGGAAGGATGTCAGCACAGTCCAGTCCGGACTGAGTCGCGTGCTGAAGGATAGCATCACTCGCAATGCATCACCGACAAGTCTCGAACTAACGCTCGAACATCCATCGCTTGCCGCCGAACGCAATCGGTTCGAGCATGACTTGATGACGGTCGCATCCGCCAATACTCAATCAATAGGCGCGATCTTTGTAATCGATGGCCACATCATCGGCGGCGATATCTATGGATCGCATCAGCTCTTCGCAGCGATGTGGCCCAAGCTTTTGCGGAGTCTCATCACCGAATCGCTCCTCACTCCGCCGAGCGAAATCAAAACGAAAGCGCTTCCTTCAACCGACGACATCCTCAACTACTTAGATGCCAGTCATCATGGCAAAATGGCGCAGCAGCAAGTCAATGAACGTACGATGACAGAAGTGTCCGAGTCGGAAACCTCGTATCGCTTCGATACTCGAGATTCAAAATTCCAGACAGTGATACACACCGCGCTTCTTCCCCATTAGCACTCAGAACTTTCAACTTACTTGATCGTCAGGATCTTCGACGAATGCGTATGCTTGCCGTTCGTCGGATCGGTCGCTTCCAGACGCAGCACATACGTGCCTTTTTCGACCTTCACACCAGCATCGGACTTGCCGTCGAAATTCACTTCGTAGTAACCGGGCGTCTTTAGCTCCTCGAACGGAAACAGCCGCACTACTTTGCCGGTCATACTTTCGAGCGTCAGCTTCGCGTAGGCCCGCGTCTTCAGACCGAACTGGAACGTCCACGACGCGAGAGCGCGATGCTTCTTGAACTTGATGTCCGTGATCGCTGCCTCGTCCGGCAGCTTCAGCACTTCCGGCGGCGTGACGCCCTTGCCTGATAATGCCAAACGGGCCGTATCACTCTGGAAGATGGCCACCAGCGCGCTCGAATAATCTCTCGTCTCATCGGCCTTGAAGCAGACGTTAATATAGAAGCTCGTGTTCGCGCCGACCGTGATCGGGAGCATCTCCGTCGATGGCGACGAAATCTTGAAGTGCCTCGGATCGAGCGAGCGAAGCTGCGTCAGCAGCCGCGGATGGTCCGTCGTATTCGTCAGCGAGACGTTCGCGCAGTTCTCGATCCCCACGCTCTGCGGCGCGAAGTCCAGCTTGGGCCGCTCGAAGGCCAGCGTCCCTTCATCCGAAGCGATCTGGATCGGCGTCGGCTGCTGAATAAAGACACCGCCGCTTCCCTGTGTACCGGACTGTGCCGCAGTCATACAAGGAAGAACAGCAAGGACGAAAAGGCCGAAAATGGTTTTGAGCATGAGCAAGTAACGAGCATTCCCGTGGCGCGGTTTCTTGCGCGGACAGCTATTTTCCAACAGCCAAAACACCCATACGATTTTAGTATTTGAGTTTGAAATTCATAATTTTCATTCACAGAGACAGACCCACCTTCCGCCAGAAAGAAATGCCGAATTTCTTTCATTTCTCTCTTTTGAATTGTCATTTCATGAACGCCAAAAACCGCGTTCCCGAAAACTGAAAATTACCTGAGATTTCTGCCCTGCGGCGAGTCCTGAAGGGACGACAGAAGAATAGCCGGTGGTTTCAACCACCGGATCGCCGATTGTTTTTGGATTTATGAGTCCCGTTAGGGACGGCATATTTGTAGCCCCGGGTGGAGCGCAGCGGAACCCGGGGTTCGCGATTATTTTGAGATCGAGAGTCCCGGAGGGACGACACAAAACTCCCGGACATAAAAAAGCCCCGGACGAACCAGGGCCAAGGCCGAAGCCTGTAGAATCATCTTTACTATGATGAGCTTTCAGATTGTTAACGGTTCTACGAAAAATGTCGTAATTTAGTTCGAGAATTAACTGGTACCATCCTATGGCAACAACATTAGGTCTCGACATCGGCACTACTTCCATCGGCTGGTGCCTCATGGAAGATAAGTCCCGTCTCGTCCGATCCGGCGTCCGGATTTTCCCGGTCGGCGTGCAAGAAGACAAGTTCGCGAAGAACGCAACCGAGGAATCGAAAAACGCGGCTCGGCGCACTGCGCGGGGTATTCGGCGCGGCTACGATCGCTATAAGATGCGGCGCAAACAACTGCGGCGAATTCTGCTTGAACTCAACATGCTACCAGAACGGCTTGAGATGCCATCGGCTCGTGCCCTTTTTGAGCTTCGTGCGCGAGCGCTTGATGAGAAGCTGGAGTTGAAGGAAATCGGCCGAGTCCTGCTTCACCTCAATCAGCGACGTGGCTTCAAAAGCAACCGAAAGACGGACATCAAAGAAGGAGAAAAAGAGCGAAGCGAGATCAAGCTTCAGATGAACGAGCTGAAGCAGACGGTACATGACCTTGGTTTCCGTACGCTTGGCGAGTATTTCTTCTCGCTCTACAAGGGCAACGAGGCAATCGCACATTGGCACAATCCCGACGAGCCGATAAAGGATGAGCATGGGAAAGGAATTCGGCGGCGATTCATCCTCCGCTCGATGTACGAAGAAGAATTCGATGCGATCTGGCGGGCGCAAGCCGTCTATTACCCGGAAGTCCTCACAGAAGAGAAGCGGCGCGAAATCAAAGAACGCTGTATTTACTATCAGCGCCCTCTCAAATCGCAGAAAGGGCGCGTGGGCAGATGCCGCTTTGAACCAAGCAAGCGAGTAGCACCCAGAAGCTCACTCCGATTCCAGGAATTTCGAATATGGCAGACGTTGAGCAATATTCGAGTTACCGATGCAAAGCGGCACATGGGTTCGCTCACGCTCGAAGAGAAACAGGCGCTCGCTACGGTCCTTGCCGAGACAGGCATCCTTACTCAGGCGAAACTCAAGGCTATCCTTAAGTTGCCCCGTGCGTCTTATTTGAATGATATTGACAAGATCAAGGGAAATACAACAGCGTCAAACGTCATCGAGGCAATTGGAGCCGAGACGTGGCGCACGCTGCCGGACGCAAAGCGAGACCATATCCGGCATGTGCTCTATTTCGCGCCGGATGAGAGCTGGCTCCGGACGTGGGGACAGAAGAATCTCGGTCTCTCCGATGAGGCCGCTGAAGCATTCAGCGAAATCTCGCTTGAGCCTGACTATTCCCGGATTAGTCATAAGGCCATTGAAAAGATGCTCCCGCACCTAAGGCAGGGGATGGACTATTCCGAAGCCAGTAAAGCTGCGGGCTACAATCACTCGTTCGAAGAGGAGACCCAAGGCAAAGACCGCGTATTGGAAGACAAGATCGTTCGAAGGAAGGAAGGGAGAGAAGATGAGATCGACCAGTTGCGCAATCCGATGGTCATGCGTGCGGTGAGCGAGACCGTGGCCCTGGTAAATGCGATTATTCAGGAAGAAGGACGGCCCGATTGCATTCGGATCGAGTTCGCACGCTCGATGCGTATGCCGAAGGAAGCTCGTGAAAAGATGCGAAAGAGCAATCAAGACAAGGAGCGTGAGCGGGAGGAGTACAGAAAGTTCTGGACAGAGAAGAAGGGATGGGCAGACTTCACTCGAAGCCAAATCACGAAGTATGAACTCTGGCTCGAAATGGATTTTGCTGAAGAACACCTGCGCAAGATAGACGCTTCAATCGATGTTGACGAGTTTAGGAAATATGCGAAGAGGGTCAAACCTTCGGACAGGCAGAAATACGAAGCATGGCTCGAATGCGAGCGCATATCGCCATACACTGGCAAGCCGATCTCTCTCGAACGACTCTTCAGCGCCGACATTGAGATCGAGCACATATTGCCTTACAGCCGGTGTCTGGACAATTCCTTCCGCAACAAAACATTGAGCGAGCGCGAATTCAATGCTGCGAAGGGAAATCAGACCCCGTTCGAATACTTTAACTCTCGCCCGGAGGAGATGAACGCCTTTAAGGATCGGATCAAGAACCTTCCTCGGGGGAAACAGAGCAAGATGCTCCAAGAGGAATTTGATTCAGAGTTCCGGCCCGGCATGATCGAAAGCACTGCGATGATTGCACGTGCAACGCGGGATGTCCTTCGTCGCGTGTGCAAGGATGTCCGCACCACCGATGGGCAGGTCACGTTCCTGCTCCGCCGTTTCTGGGGTCTTAACTCGATCTTGAATGGAGAAGGCGAGAACGAGAAGAGTCGCAATGACCACCGCCACCATGCAATTGACGCGTTCGTGATTGCGAACACTGACGATTGGTGGATTAACCTTCTCAGTCAGGCCAGCGAGTTCGACGGCTCGGGCAAACAATTTCTCGATGAGAAGAAGATTCACACAATGCTGCAAACCGACGCCGGGCGAAGATTGGTCAAAGCAATTGGGTCTGGTGAAGCTATTGAAAGTGACCCACTTGGTTTACAGCAGCACGTCGTCCATGCTACAGGCGAAATAGTGACTACGGGAATTCCTGGCCCCTACACAAAGTACCGCGCTGAGCTTGAAACGTCAGTTGCAGGACTTCTCGTCTCATACAAGAACGACAAACGGCTGCTCTCCGCGAAGAAGAATGTTTACCAGTTCTCACATCCCAAATCTGGGGCGAAGAAGATTCAACGGAGCATTGCTGTCCGGGGAGCACTCCATGCCGAGTCCGTCTTCGGTCAAATCCAAAACTCACACTCGGGCCAACTGGAATACGTCATCCGTAAGCCGCTGGCTTCGCTTAACAAGATGAAACAGGTCGAGAAGATCGTCGATCCGGCGGTGCGGCAAGCAGTCAAAAATCATATCGATCGCTTTGGCGGCGAGGGAAATATTAAGGAAGCTTTGCAGCAACCTTTGCACCTTACGAGCCAGGATGGGAAGAAGCGGATTCCAGTTCATTCCGTGCGGATGACCGAGCCGGCAAAAACACTTATTCAGCTTCGGCCAAGGGAGAATCCTAAGCTCTTTGTGGATTCCGGATCGAACTACTGCATTGCGATTTATGGCCCGGCGGAAGAAACACGGCGGGCCTATGTGACGGTACCCTTTTTCGATGCGGCCGATCGTGCCCGCTCCGGCCAACCGATCGTGCCCTCAGAAAAGAATGGGAAGCCGCTGTGGTTGCTACTGCGGCAAAAGGACACGGTTATCATCTTTGAAGATTCTCCTGACGAAATCGACTGGAGCAATAGGGCCGATCTCTTCACCCGCCTATACACCGTTCGCAAGTTCGATGTTAACGGCAACATCTATCTGGATCGGCATAACTGGAGCAAGTTCGAGGACGCTGACCGAAATAAGAAATTCTTTGCCACATCTCCGAACCAAATTCGCGCTGTCAAAGTCGAATTGGGCATACTCGGCAATATTAAGCGAGTGCCGTAACCATCAGAACTCTAAAAAACAATCTGAAAGCAGATCACAGCGACGTGCTGCGGCGACACACCGAGTATTTCACTGAAACCTTAAAACTCTAAAAAACAATCTGAAAGCAGATCACAGCCATTCGGCTGCATGAAGAGATATTCGCTTAACTGAAACCTTAAAACTCTAAAAAACAATCTGAAAGCAGATCACAGCTTCTCACGGCAGAGCGAGCAAAAGCCCCAGACTGAAACCTTAAAACTCTAAAAAACAATCTGAAAGCAGATCACAGCACTTCGAAGACGTGACTGCGGAGCCGTTCGACTGAAACCTTAAAACTCTAAAAAACAATCTGAAAGCAGATCACAGCAGGGCAGCGCGCTCCCCGTACCAATCGCACACTGAAACCTTAAAACTCTAAAAAACAATCTGAAAGCAGATCACAGCAGGACTCGCGCTGGGTGCAATATGCTCCGAACTGAAACCTTAAAACTCTAAAAAACAATCTGAAAGCAGATCACAGCTGGTTCGTCGCGCTCGATGAGCCGATGACACTGAAACCTTAAAACTCTAAAAAACAATCTGAAAGCAGATCACAGCCATGCCCTTAATGTCAAGAACCATAAGTCGACTGAAACCTTAAAACTCTAAAAAACAATCTGAAAGCAGATCACAGCCATGTTAGGAATATGGTAAAAGTACCTCGAACTGAAACCTTAAAACTCTAAAAAACAATCTGAAAGCAGATCACAGCGACGGCTTCATGCTCGTGCCGGTCGAAGACACTGAAACCTTAAAACTCTAAAAAACAATCTGAAAGCAGATCACAGCTTCATCGACGACATCGACAAGTGTGGAATGCCTAAAACCATAGAACTCTAAAAAACAATCTGAAAGCAGATCACAGCGATCAAAGAGGCCTGGAATTCCAGATCCCGACTGAAACCTTAAAACTCTAAAAAACAATCTGAAAGCAGATCACAGCGCCAGCGTCTTCGTGACACGGAAGGTCCGGGCTGTAACAACACACAATTTGGCTGATTAATTTTGTGGACGGTTTCGCTTCGGGGCTATGCTTCTGCCGTCCCTCCGGGACTCACGATCTCCAAACTTAATCGCGAACCCCGGGTTCCGCTCCGCTCCACCCGGGGCTACAAATATGCCGTCCCTAACGGGACTGAGATGCTGCCGCCCCGCCGAGGCTGATGCGCGCTGGGCGGCCGCCCATAAAACGGAATGACCGGCCCGCGATTCCGAGTGTATCGAGAATCGAAGGCCGGTCATTCATACCACTAAATCACCACCGAGGTCGCTATCCGCATGATAGGTCATGCTCTGAGTATGGCTCGTGTGGCAAACTCCAGCGGGGTTTGGGCCATTGGCTTTGCACCCGCGCTGTAATACAAAGAACTTGCGCCGACGAGTTTTGTTACACCCCGCAACAGATATTTCACGATGATTCTTAACCGCCGCCGTTTTTATCTCTCGTTCGCCGTTCTTTTGGTGGGCCTCGTGGCCTACTACTTCATGGGCTGTAAGAAAGATGAGCAGTCGCAGCCCGCGCCTTCCAACGGTCCGGCCGCCAGTGCGCTGCCGCCGAAGCCCATACCGGCATTCAATGCTGAGCGCGCCCGTTTGGCCATCGATACGCAGGTTAATTTCGGTCCCCGCGTCCCGAACTCGGCTGGCCACGGCCAGGCAGTCAACTGGCTGCACGCGGCGCTACTCCAATGTACGAAGAACGTCCAGCGCCAGGTTTTCACGCGCCCGGGCTACGATCAGGGCGAGATGCTGAACCTCACCAATATCATCGCCTCCTTTAATCCGGAAGCCACGTGGCGCATCCTGATCGTGACGCACTTCGATTCGCGCCCCTATGCCGATGAGGACCCGATCGACAGCCTCCGCCACCAGGCGGTCCCGGCCGCAAACGACGGCGGCTCCGGCACGGCGGTCATGCTCGAACTGGCCCGCGCCATGAAGGACAATCCGCCGCCCATCGGCGTCGATCTTCTCTTCGACGATGGCGAGGACTATGGCAATTACAATGTCGATCAGCTCGAGCGGTATTTCCTCGGCGTGAAGAATTTCGTCCAGAGCAAGCCCGCAGACTACAACCCGCGCTATGCGATCCTGCTCGATATGGTCGGCGATAAGAATGCAGTATTCCAGCCCGAGGGCAACTCGAATAGTTCTGCGCCGCAACTCATCGCCGAGATCTGGAAGACGGCCGAGAGTCTCGGTCTTTCACACTTCAAGTCCACTCCCGGACAGAGTGTCTCGGACGATCACCTCCCGCTGATCGAAGCGGGTATTCCTTCGGTCGATATTATTGATGGCGATCTCGTTGGCCATGTGTCGAAGGATCCCGAGCGGAAATACTGGCACACGCTCGACGATCTTCCGAAGCATATCTCCGCCCAAACCTTGGACGAAGTAGGCCGTTTGCTGTTGACTTTGATATACGATCGGCTTCCGCAGCATATTCCCTCGCTCTAATAGATGCAAACCGGCGTGACGCCAACGCTCGCGCTCCGATTCCGAGCGCCGATTGCGCTCGAGGATATGCTCCAGGGCTTCATGCTCACGCACGTAACAGTCGAGGGCATCGAGGAGGCGGATGGAGAACTCACCTACTATGTGTCTTCTTCCGAGTGGGATGACAATCGCGAGCATGCACTCCACAGCTTCTTGGAGACTGTGCCGGGGATTCGGTTTCTTGGCCAAGAGATCATCGAAGATCGCGATTGGAATGCCGAGTGGGAGGCATCTGTCCAGCCAGAGTATGTCACGCCGCATCTTGTCATCACGCCGCGCTGGCACGAAGAGCAGGCGCTCGCGATGGGCGCCGAGCATCTGATCGTGATCGAT
>JADGPZ010000097.1 GCA_017882165.1 Candidatus Kapaibacterium sp. | reverse complement strand
GCACCGACGGTGAGTAGGAAAACGCATGTCATGATGCCAATCGCCATCCGCGCCGTCGCTCGGCCGATCAGATACCAGTAGAGGCTCACCGGCGCGGTGTAAATGTACTTCAGCGTCCGGTAATGCTCGCGGTCTTCCAAAATGGTCCAGGACATATTGGCGATGGCCTGCATCGCAATGAGATAGAGAGCGTTCGAGATGTAAATGTAGTCGAAGAACCCGCCGCGCTTCGGCCCGGCGATGACGAGATACATGAGCAAAAGAATCAGCGCCGTCGAGATGGGCCGCATGATCGCATAAATAAAAAAGACCAGCGGATCAGCCCAGTTGCTCTCGACTTTCCAGCCGAGCCACGCCGCGATCTGGTACGTCCGCCAGCGGCTGCGAAGGGATGAGGAATGAAGGATGAGGGATGAAGGTGCCATTATCCTCGTAGCGTTAGGCTTGCCTCGACTCGCGCCTTATACTCCATCCGTTGAAGCGCAACGTAGGCTGTCACGAGAAACAGCACGGCGAGTCCTGCGAGCGCGAGGAGTTCAGTTGATGGAGCGAACACACCCGGAATCTTGCTTGGCAGAAGCAGTTGACGCATCGCATCGAGTCCAAAGCTGACCGGGATCATTGCCGAAACAAACGAAATGATGCCGGGTACTGTGGAGAAGAGTTTTGAGAGCGGAAAGTTCATCCCGGTCAGGAAGAACGCCGGCTCGTGGAATGCGAGCGCGAGGTGCCACGCCTCGCGTCCCCAGGGAAGGAAGAGCGAACTGAGCGTCATGCCAAGACCATACAGCGCCACGAGCGTGACGCCGAAAATTAGAAAGACCATCGGCAGTTCGTTGGTGGAAAGCTTGACATCGAACAGCCAGATGCCTGCCGCAAGCGTAACGACCGCGCGGGACGATGCCATGATAATGCCGCCGTAACTCATGCCCACCAGCACAGCCATGAGCGAGGTCGGGGAGAGCACGTACAGTTGCAACATGCCTTCCTTCTTCTCCCAGTGGAGTTGCATCGCCATGGCCCACACGACGTTCAGCCAATACGCGGAGATCACCGCGCCCAGAATCACAAATCCGATGTACGCCTCTGGCGCATGCAGCGAGCGGTAGAGATAGACGAATGCCGTTGTGCTGACGATCGGCACCATCACTTCGAGAAAGATCCACGAAGGCTCGCGCTTCATCCCCCAAATGCGCGGCGCGGCGCGCGCGCGAACCGTGCGGAAAAAGAGCGCAACAGGACTCACGTGCGTCATTCGGCAATGTCCTCCTTCAAGCTGCGTCCAACGAGCTTGACAAATACGTCTTCGAGCGTCGGCTCGTGCTTACCAAGCGTAACAAGGTGCCCTCCGGTCCCAGCAAGGACACCGACGACCGCTGGAAGCGCAGACTCATCCTCCAGAATGAAGTTTAGAATGTGATGTCCGGCCGCTGGTTCGAAAGACTCTGTGAGTTGGATGACCCCGCGCGTCCCGCGCATCTCTGCAATGTTGGTCGCGTCAAGCCCTCCTGCGGTGATCTCGAAGATGGGCTGCCGTTGCAAAAGCCGTTTCAGGTTTACTGGCGTGTCGCACGCGATGACCCGGCCATGATCGATGATCGCAATCCGGTCGCAGAGTTCGTCGGCTTCGGCCATGTAGTGCGTGGTGAGGAGCACCGTTCGGTCGGGGTGTTCCCGCAACCACCGGCGTGTGAACGAGCGTGTGATGCGTGCGATGTTCACATCGAGTCCAAGCGTTGGCTCGTCCAGAAATAGCACATTCGGCTCCGTGATAAATCCACGGCAGAAGTTCATCCGCTGTCGCTCGCCGGTCGAGAGACCCGAGACGCGGGTATCACGCATGTGACTGAGTTCGAGCGTTTCAAGCAGCGCGTCGGCCCGGCGATAGGCTTCCTTGGTCGGGATACCGTAGAACTGCGCGAACATCCAGAGGTTCTCGCGGACCGTCAGAAGTCCATAGCCACTGGTCTCGCCGCCCGAGACCATGTTGATCCGCTCCCGCACTTGTTTCGCATTCCTAACTACATCGAATCCCTCCACCTCGGCATGGCCCGTCGATGGCGTGAGCAACGTCGTCAGAATCTTGATGAGCGTCGTTTTGCCTGCGCCATTCGGGCCGAGCAAGCCGAAGAGTTCGCCCTTTGGGACTTCGAGCGTCACGCCATCCAGCGCTGTGAGTGTGCGTGGTTCAGCGCCGCTCGCGGCTTTCCGCTTGGGCGATTTCTTTTTGTAGATGCGTCCGACGTGATCGGTTTTGATCGCGAGAGTCATACAGTATACATTCTAAGTGTTGCAATTTACGTCGTCCACGGAACCTACCGGCAAGAATTGGCATAACGGCACCGATGCCGCATACGCACGACCACACGGGGATAGAAATTAATCGCAGATTCCAACTCGCGATTGCGATGAACGTCGTTATCGTCGTGCTGGAGGTTGTATATGGGTTACTGAGTCATTCGATTGCGCTCATCGCGGATGCTGGACACAATCTGGCGGACGTTCTTGCGCTCATCTTTGCGATGGGTGCGAGTTTTCTCTCAGCGCGACCGCCAACCGCGCGCAGGACTTACGGCTTTCGGCGGACGACGATCCTCGCGGCGCTGCTGAACGCGATGATCATGCTGGTGATGACCGGTGCAATTCTCTATGGCGCGATCGATCGATTCCGATCCCCCGTGTCTGTGGATGGCGGTACCGTTTCCCTCGTCGCTGGGATTGCCATCCTGCTGAATGCGATTTCTGCGTTTCTACTGCATCAACACAGCAAGCACGATCTGAACGTCTGTGCTCCGTTCCTTCATTTGGTCGGTGATGCGGCGAGTGCGGCAGGAGTTCTCATCGCAGGAATCATCATTTCCTACAGTGGAATGTCGTGGGTCGATCCGCTGGCAAGTATTATCATTGCAATGGTGATTCTCTTTGCCACCTGGAGGGTGCTTCGCGAATCATTCAATCTTGCCGCTGATGCTGTACCGGAGAAGATAGATCCCTCGGCAATCGAATCGTACCTCAAGAGTGTGGATGGCGTGCGCGACATTCACGATCTCCACATCTGGGGCATGAGCACGACTCATGTTGTGCTCACTGCGCACCTTGTTATCCCCGAGCGAACGGTCGAAGACTCAATGCTTTTTGACATATCGCGCGAACTGCACGACCGCTACGGCATCGAGCACTCCACGCTCCAGGTCGAGCGCGGCTCGATCGAGTGTGAACTCGAATCGAGCCATGTGATTTGATCTGAAGTCTAGAATCCGAGGTGATACACCGGATAAGGCGCGACCAATTTCGCAAGGCCGTTGCCGGCGATGCCGATGACGATTTGGATCACTGCAAGCGTGATGATCGCGACAACGACATAGCCGACCTTTTTCTCGGCCGGAATGCTCATCGCCTCGGCGACATGCTGCCAGAATAGATAGATGCCAAAGACCGCGCCCGCGAGCGCGAGGAGCCAACCGAAAAGGGGGATAATCCCGATTGACGTACCGATCCAGGCTGGCGTCCCGGCAAAAACGAAGAGCTTCAGCGCGCTCAAAGAATCGTTCTTGCCGCCAAACGACGGCGCAAGTGCCCCCAGAATCGAGGGTACGAAATAGAGAGACGCGACAGTGAGCGCGCACTGAACGACCACAACCGTGATCGCATGGAGCACGCTAAATGGAATGACTGCGCTAATCGCCATCCAAAAAAGAGCCGTCAGAACAAACAGCAGCGCGTATGCGATGAGAATGAGCGTGATGGCATATCGGAGCAGGCTCTGACGGTCCGATTCCTCCTTCATCATACGCGACCATTCCGCGTTCTGATGAAGGAGGATGTCCTTGGCGTTCGATAGTTGCATGGTGGTCCTTTGACTCCTGCAAGTATCCTAAGTCAGTGTTCGCTGCTTACAGGCCGAAATGATACACCGGATATGGCGCGACCGCGTTCGCAATGCCGTTGCCGATCATGCCAATGACGATCTGGACAACGACGAGCGTAAGGATCCCAACGATGACGTAACCGATCTTCTTGTCGGCCGGAATGCTCATCGCTTCGGCAACGTGCTGCCAGAAGAGATAAAGCGCGAAGATACTACCCGCAAGCGCAACGAGCCAGCCCAGAACTGGGACGATCGCGATGCTCATTCCTAACCAGGCCGGCGTTCCGGCAAAGACAAACAGCTTGAGCGCGCTCAAAGAATCGTTCTTGCCACCGAAGGATGGCGCAATGGCTGCGAGAATCTGCGGGACGAAATAGAGCGACGCAATGCCAAGCGCGCACTGAACGACGACCGCCATCATCACATGCAGCGCACTAAACGGCATGATCGTACTGATCGCCATCGAGACGAGCGCCGTCAGTAAAAACATGAGCGCGTAGGCGATGAGCATCAGCGTGAGTCCATATCGCAGCAAGCTCGACCGATCCGATTCCTCGGTCATCATGCGTGCCCATTCGGCGTTCTGGTGAAGTACGATTTCCTTGGCATTTGAAATTTGCATGGTGCTTTTTGGTTAGTGGGTGGGTTCCAGGACGAATGTCTGGGTACTAAAATACTCAATTTCGAGCACAAGGTTATGGAAACCTCTGGCGGAAGACTGGATACTCGTCAAACTGAGCGGTCCCGCGTCCGGTAAAGCCGCCTCGCCACCGCGATCTGTCCACCGTGCCAGGCGTCGTGCCGGACCGTCCCGCGCACAAGATCGACGACCGTGCCGCCATAATACAGCTTCTCGTCTAATTGCTCCTCGCTCAGTTCGGCAATCGCATCCCGGAGATCGGCACGATCGAGAAGGAGGTTAGCGATTGCCTCCTCGACGGACTGCGATGCCGGTGGCGGAACTTCCGCCGGTTCAGCGGGCCGTGAGCGGATAATGTTCACATAATGCCGGTAGCAGTGCGGCAGGTGTACCAAATGCCAGTAGATCGAGCCCGGCGGTGGAAGACCTGGTTCGTGGGGTTCGCCGGAATAGCTCGGATGCTGGTACCGCGCTTCTTCTTCGGTCAGGTTCTTCAGTACGCTTTGTAGCGATTCCCACTCTCGATCCCAGGCCGCATCATAGCTGGCGAGCATTTCGTCTTTACAAGTCATACAAACGCAAGTCGAGATAGCGGAAATTGGTTCGGAGTCTGCCAATGTTGTACCCGAAGTATGAAAACGCGCAAGGAACTGCAGAACGAATACAAACAGATGAAGCCCCGCATGGGGATTTTCGCGATCCGGAATATCGCCACGGGCAAGATTTACGTCGGGCGCGCCACGAATCTGGACCTAATCTGGAATGGAGAGAAATTCAAGCTCGACTCCGGCGGGCATCCGAACCGCGAGTTGCAACAAGACTGGAAGGTCTCCGGCCCGGAGAATTTTACTTTTGAAGTCCTCCATGAGTTGAAGCTTTCAGATGATCCCGCCGTTGATGCGCGTCGCGAGTTAATGGCTCTCGAACAAATGACAATTGAGGACATCCAGTCTTTTGGTGAGAAAGGATACAACCGGAAGCCCGTTGCGAGCGCCCCAGCATCGCACGAATAGGCCGGTTCAGCTACAGAATCGGGAATACTCGTTACTCGATACTCGTTACTCGTCCTCAGATTATGGGAAGAGCATTCGAATTCCGCAAAGCACGCAAGATGAAGCGCTGGGACAAGATGTCCAAAGCGTTCACAAAAATTGGCCGCGAGATCGCCATTGCCGTCCGGCTGGGCGGCCCCGATCCCGAGGGTAACTCACGCCTGCGCATGGCCATCACCAACGCCAAGGGCGTCAACATGCCAAAGGACCGCATTGAAGGTGCGATCAAGCGGGCGTCATCCAAGGACCAGGAGGCATTTCAGGAAATCGTCTATGAAGGCTATGGGCCATCCGGTGTGCCAATGGTCGTCGAGTGCGCGACGGACAATCCGACCCGGACGGTAGCGAACGTTCGGAGCGCGTTCGTTCGCTCGGGAGGCCAGCTTGCCACGACGGGCTCGCTCGACTTCCTGTTCGAGCGCAAAGGCGTGTTCAAATTCCCAAAGGGCGATCACGATGTGGACGAGTTGGAGCTTGAATTGATCGACTTCGGCGTGGAAGAACTGAGTGTCGAGGAAGGTGAAATTACGCTGATCACATCGTTTGCCGACTTCGTCCAGATGTCGCGGGCGCTCGAAGAGCGCACAGTCCAGGTTTCAAGCGCGGAGCTCCAACGGTTGCCAACGGTCTTCAAGGAACTGACAGAAGAGGCTGAAGAGCCTGTCTTCGAGCTGATCGACAAACTCGAAGAGGACGACGATGTGCAGGCGGTGTATCACAATCTCAAGTAACGAGTGATGAGTAACGAGTGACGCCAGTAGATGGTAGCGGGTATGGCTATCAGCTCGTTACTCGTTACTATGCAGGAGCCTTGCCGCTCGAAGTGCTGTTAGGGCTCCCGATGATTCGACGAACCAGCCTTTTTCTCTCGATTGCATTTTTCTCATCCTGTGTGGTTCTTGCTCAGCCGAAGCTGACAGCCAGTTCGCGCCCCAGCACGGGCAAGAGCGCCGAAAAGCTCTTTCCGGCAGCACATGTGGTGGAGCGCCCGATATTTTCCTTCGACATTGCACGAAATATCAAGCAGATGGATGCGACACCGGATGCATCGCACTGGTATGTCGTTGACGAGTTCGGACAGTGGCGCAGGGTAACCATCGACAGCCAGCAAGTACCGCACGAATTCCACGACATTCCGCCCGGCGGAATTCGCCTCAGTCCGAAAGGTGACTATATCATCTGGACAGGCCTGATGCGCGGCTACACAAGGCTGGGCTTCGACTCGACGACGGTCTATCTCTATAAGGACATGGCCCCGATCGATCATTACGTTTCGGATTATCCGGTGATCGAATTTTCGGCCAGCGGCGATCGCTGGGCCGCGCTCCTGCCGTACGCGTATGAGACGCAAACCGGCGACCGTGACTTCGTCGTCGTCGATGGTCTTCTTGCCCACAAAGGCGAGGTCTATCCGCATCAATTCTCCTTCTCGCACGACGAACGCCATTGGGCGTACCGCGCCACCGATGGCCTGATCGAGAAGCTCGTTACCGACAAGTCGGACACGAGCATCTTCCTCTACAAGCGGACACCGCTTACCAATGGTCAGACCTGGGACGCGAGCATCTGGCGGTACACACCGGACGTGAACTACAACCATCGCCTGCTCGAAGGCCGCGATTACGATTTTGGGTTTGAGCATGTCGCAAAGGAATACCGCACCGCCTATTCGTCCCTCTCGGCAGACACAGCCCGGCGCCTCATCAATTTCAACAACAGCAATCAAGGACTCTACCGCTGGATCGCGGATGTCCATATCGACGATTCCGGCAGGCACATCGCCTATTTTGCTGCCGATCCCGCTGCGAGAGGGGCGAAGGACTCGGCAAACGGAAAACGTGCCGTCGTCGTATATGATGGAAAGGTGATCGCTGGACCGTTTGCCGGAGCTGGAAGAATTTTTCTCAGCCCCAGTGGGGCACATATCGCTTATACGAGCAGCACCGAAGATCCATCGCTCTATCTTGACGGTAAGCTCGTGGCAAAGACCGGCGAGATCATGGACTGCGTTTGGTCGCCCGACGAGTCTCACATCGCCTTTGCAGCCTTAGGCGAGCATAGCAAAGCCTTTGTCGTCGCAAATGGAAAGCGCTCACCGCTCTTCGAAAAGATCGGCCGGATCGGATTCACCCCTGATGGCCGCTCGGTCCAGTTCGCCGCGATGCGAAATAATAAGCTCATCAAGATTCTGCAGTCGCCCTAACGTATGCGTTTTATTCGACTCTCATTATGGATGATCATGGTCTTACTCTTCGTGCAGAGTAATCCCGTGATCGGGCAGATTCACGTTCGCACGAAGATCACGCGCTACGTTCCACCGCGGCCAGCTTTCGCGGGCTTTCACGTCGGACTCTCGAAGGACTCGGCCTTCCTGCTGATGTCACGGCTTTCAACACGCCGCGATACGCTCCACGTCGATTCCGTCGTGCTGCTCGAATCAGACTCCGTTCAGATTCTGGGCTCGCCCGCATACGTTCAACTACAGATTCTACACGGGGCTGTCCGGACGGTCGTTATTAACTGGCATCCGCTGGCAGGTGAGCATTACACGAATCTACGCGATAATCTCAGCGCATCACTCGAACACTCCTTCGGCCACGGCATCATCTTCACGAACGAATCGCTCACCTACCACCGCTGGGAGACGGAGGATGGCACGAGCGAAGTATCGCATTCGGATAAGTACATGCGGATCTTTGTGAGGCTTGGGAAGCCGAGGGAATAACGATTGAGGATCGCTCCGAACTCTTTGCTAAGCCATTTACTGTTCACAAGTCCAAGGAGATTAGCGTGAACGTATTAGTTACCGGAGGAGCGGGGTTTATCGGGTCGCACGTCGCGGACGCATTCGTCGAGCGTGGCGACACGGTCGTCATCCTCGACAATCTGTCGGCGGGATCGATGGAGAATGTGAACCCAAAGGCGAAGTTTGTCGAAGGTGACATCACGGATGCTGGCCTGGTCCGGCGGCTCTTTCGTGAGCACCGGTTCGAGATCGTCAATCATCACGCCGCTCAACTCGATGTCCGCAAGAGTGTGGCCGATCCAGTGTTTGATTGCACGCAGAATATCATCGGCACGCTGACGTTGCTTGAAGCCGCGCGGGAGCAGGGGGGCGTCAAGCTCTTCATGCAGGCATCCACCGGCGGGGCGGTGTACGGAGAGCAGGACTATTTCCCTGCCGACGAGCAACATCCGACTCGTCCCATTTCGCAGTATGGTGTTGCCAAACGGAGTATCGAGCTTTATCTTGGTTGCTATCAGGCGCTCTATGGCTTTGAATATGTGGCATTTCGCTATACGAACGTCTATGGCCCGCGCCAAAGTCCACATGGCGAGGCGGGTGTGATCGCGATTTTTACAGAGAAGCTTCTTTGTGGCGAGGATGTCGTCATCAATGGCGATGGCTCGCAAACGCGCGACTATGTTTACGTGGGCGATCTTGTCCGCGCTCACATGCTGGCACTCGAACAGCTGAACGGCTCGGACATTTTCAACATCTCGACTGCGATCGAGACGGATGTGAACCAGATCTTTGCGGTACTTTCTGACCTGACGACGGAGGGCCACGCGAAGGCAACATACGGGCTAGCCAAGGCCGGTGAGCAACAGCGAAGCGTCTGCTCATACGACCATGCGCGTGAGATGCTCGGCTGGAAGCCGGAAGTGGATCTGCAAGATGGACTTCGCAAAACGGTTGACTTCTTCAGAGGAAAGCGCGGGTGAAATGCAGTAATGATGAAGTACGTTAAGATCAGGCCGCCGTTCCTCATTCCTCATTCCTCATTCCTCATTTGCGCGCTGCTGGCGTTTGGAAGTATTATTGCGTCTTGCGCTTCGCAACAGCCACCGCCCGGTGGACCCACCGACACGACACGACCGAAGATTGACACGACAATGCCGCACGACCGACAACTCAATGTGCCGCGGGACGCCAAGATCTATTTCCGCTTCGATCGCGATGTCGATCGCGCCTCGTTTGCACAAGCCTTTTCGATCCAGCCGTACCTGAACGGACAGGTGACCTATCATTGGTCTGGACACGATGAAGTCACGGTGAAGCTCCCGGAGAAGCTTCGCGACTCGACGACCTATACTGTGCAGCTCTCACGCGATCTCAAGTCGCAGCGCGGAAACAATATCGCGCTTCCGATTCGCATCACGTTCTCGACAGGCCCGTTTATCGATACCGGATCGCTCTCCGGGTTTCTGCTGACTCCGATTGCCGGACCCGCGCCGAAACCGAGCGAGATCTTCATCTTCGCGTATGACGTGTCGGCTCGCAATCCCGATACGCTCAACGTCTCACGAACGATGCCCGACCTGCTCACGCAGCCGAACGATCAGGGCGTCTGGCAAATCCTCTCGATGAAGGTGGGACATCGCTACCGCGTCTTTGCCGTGGGCGATGTTTATCGTAAACACGTGTACGATGCGGGCGTCGATGCGTTTGGCGTGCCCGCAGGTGACGCCGTGCTCGATAGCGCGCTAAAAACGAACTTCTATATTCGCATGGCGCCGGCCACCGATACCATCCGGCCTGAGCTATCCGATGCGGAGGTCGTCGATTCATTCCACATTCGCGCGCACTTCTCGGAAGCGATCGACAGTAACGATGTGCTGCCGCAAAACTTCACGATTGCTGGTGTACCAATCATCGCGGTCTTTCGTGAAAGCCCGGAAAAGAAACCAGGTCAGATCACGCTGCTGACTTCTGTTCCGCTCAGCCCGAACCGGAATGACACCTTGGAAGTCAGGAAGGGAAGTGTCCACGACCTTGCGCACAATCCGATCAGCGACTCAGCCTACAAAGTGGACTTCAGCACGCCGCTGACATTGCGCGGTGCGCCCGCGCCGGCGTTCGTTTCGATTGGAATTCGCGACAGCGCGCTCGATCAATCGACGATGCCGCTGATTCCCCTTACATTTAGCGATGCCGTTCGGCGGGATTCTCTTGAGGCGGCGGTCACGCTTCTCGACACCGGCAAGCATCCGCTCAAAACGAAATTCCAGTGGCTCGATGATGCAAGAGTCTTGCTCTCGCCAGCGGATAGTCTCGTCTCGAATTTTCTCTATACGATAACATTGCGGACGCGAGGCGTGCTGAGTCCCGTGGCTGCGATTCCCGGCCCGGCGCGGGACACGCTTTTGCGCTGGCGCTTCCGAACCATCAAATCCGGTGATCTCGCAAAGCTCTCCGGCAAGATCACGATTGCCGATTCGTTCTTCACCCAGAATCCGGCGGGCGCGCTTGTTGTGCAAGCGATCAACTCTGCAACGAATGAGATACGTCAGGTAATTCTGAAGCCGGGCGAGCGCGAATATCTCTTCGATGGAATACGCGAAGCAAGCTATCGCGTGCGGGCCTACTTCTCGCCAACCGGAAGCGTCGTGTATGATGCGGGATCGGTCCAACCGTGGCGCTTTGGTGTCCCGACCGGCGAGTTCGCGCAAATGGTCTCCGCGCGTATGCGCTGGACCACGAAGAACATTGATTTTGAATTGAGGTGACTCCCGCGTGGCGCTCGCCGCGGCGGACTTCCAGCCTGCGCGCTAATCTGCAATAACCATCGCCCCCGTTTGCGACATGCCGCCAGCGGTGATGCGGTAGAAATAGACACCCGCCGGCAGCGCATCTCGCTCGAACGCGACATCATGCTCGCCCGCACCCATCTCCCCGCTCGCCAGACGCGACACCTCGCGCCCTTCGGCATCATAGACTTTCAGCGTCACGTACTCCGCGCTCGGCAGCGTGAAGTGAATGGTGGTCGAGCGGGTGAAGGGGTTGGGGGAATTGATCAAAGTACTTCGATCACTTAAACTACGAGCTGATCGTACTGACAAATTAGTGGATGTGACAGAGCGAAACACGCGTCCGTTTGCTCCTCCAAAGAGTCTGCCGCTGGAATCTATTGCCATGGGTCCGACAGTGATGCCCGCCGGGAGACCAGACGAAAAATTCATCCATGTATTGCCGTCGTCGGTTGAGCGATAATTTTGAAGAAAGAGATCGCCGATCGCATTACCGATTGCTCCATCACCATAAGCAATATCCGACCAGGAAAGTCCATTGTCCGTTGACCGATTCTGATATCCACCCTCGTCGATAAACAGGTGACCATTTGGCATAACGCTGATCGAAAATACGTAATTATTATGACCACCGAATGCGAGGTATTGCCACGAGTCTCCATAATTGGTACTTCGGAAAATGCCAGTGCCTGTATCACCATCTTCTGCTCCCGCAAATAGCAAGCCATTCTGTGACAACGCAATACAATCAAAATAATCTGAGCTTTGCGGTTGCGCAGTTCGCGTCCAGTTCAACCCCTGATCCACGGATCGCATTAAGACGTTTGGAGCCGAATTAGTCGTCGAAAGTGCCACAAGATGATCGGCGCTTCGTGCCAAGACAGCACCGCCCCCCCAAGACACCGCAGTCCACGTAAGTCCATCATCACTGGAGCGAATAAGAGTGGTTCCATTCGCTGTAGCAAATACCAGATTGGGCGGAACCGTCGTAACAGAAACATACCCTCCACCGC